>NZ_WJZD01000040.1:0-50263 GCF_021609665.1 Pseudomonas sp. PA-1-3F
CGAGTGATGAGACGAAAATTATTCGTGAGGCGTTGCAACGGGGGCAGCTTACCGGAACTGCTCGTTTCATTGAAGAAGTTGAGAGGATTGCAGGCGTTCGTATTGAGCGCCGAGGGCAAGGGCGGCCGAGGTTGGATGGTGGTAAATAAATCTGTCCCCTTTTTGGTCTTTTGCTTTTTGGTCGTCACCCCCTTTTTGGTCGCCCTTTTTGCTCGTCCTGAACGTAACCTACAGGTATCCAATCAAGTGTGTTCAGAAAACCCGAGAGCCTTACACAGGTAAGGTTCTCGGGTTTTTTTTGCCCGTCAGAAATGTTTTCCCTGGCTCCCTCAGCCCGTTCATCCAAGCGATAGGTTCTTTTTTACTGATTTTGCCGGTAACTCCTGACTTCCGGTCTTTGATTGTTGGTTTTTATTTCTTTGCGCAATATTTTTTCGGTTTTTTTGAGCTTTTTGGATTTTTCTTTGGATTTTTTCATTCCGCAAACTCAACAACGCAATTTGTATCAAACTATGTTCGTTTAGTATTGGATCCAATCAGTCGGCATTGCCGGTGGTGTGTCTGACACAAACAAACTGCTGAAAAAGGAGAAACGCCATGATGCTCAAGGACCCTTCCCGCAAATATCGCCACTTCACCACGGTCAACCTGCCGGATCGCACATGGCCCAGCACTGTCCAGGCTGCTGCTCCCACCTGGTGCAGTGTGGATATGCGTGATGGCAACCAGGCTTTGATCGAGCCGATGAATGCCGAGCGCAAGCGGCGTTTCTTCGATTTGCTGGTGAAGGTCGGTTTCAAGCAGATCGAGGTGGGCTTTCCTGCCGCTTCGCAGACCGACTTTGACTATGTCCGTGAGCTGATTGAAAGCGGTTCGATTCCTGATGATGTGACGATTCAGGTCATGACCCAGGCGCGCAGCCACCTCATCGCACGCACGTTTGAGGCGTTGAAGGGCGCGCCTCGCGCCATCGTGCATGTTTACAATGCGACGGCGCCGGTGTTTCGGGACGTTGTCTTCAATGTGGACAAGGCGGGCTGCATCGAGATTGCTACCCAGGCAACACGAGAGATCAAGCAGCACATGGACGCGAACCCCGATACGCAGTGGACGTTCCAGTACTCCCCGGAAACCTTTTGCTTCACCGAGCTGGATTTTGCATTGCAGGTGTGTGAAGCGGTGACGGATACGTTCGGGCCGACCCCGAGCAACAAGATGATCCTGAATCTGCCCACCACCGTGGAGGTGTCTACCGCCAATGTCTTCGCCGACCAGATCGAATGGTTCTGCCGGCACTTCAGTCGCCGTGACAGTGTGGTCATCAGCGTGCATCCGCACAATGATCGGGGCACTGGAGTTTCCACCGCGGAGCAGGCGTGCCTGGCCGGTGCCGAGCGTGTCGAGGGCACGTTGTTCGGTAACGGTGAGCGTACCGGCAACGTCGATATCCTCACGTTGGCGATGAACCTCTACACCAGCGGCATCGATCCGCAGTTGGATTTCTCCGACATCCTGCACGTCCAGCGTGAGGTGGAGTTCTGCAATCAGTTGCCGACCCATCCTCGTCACCCTTACGCCGGTGAGTTGGTGTTTACCGCGTTCTCCGGCTCGCATCAGGACGCGATCAAGAAAGGCTTTGCGGCGCGCCAGGCCAATCCGCAGGGCATGTGGGAAGTGCCGTATCTGCCTATCGATCCTGCCGATATGGGCCGTAGCTATGAAGCGGTGATTCGCGTGAACAGCCAGTCGGGCAAGGGGGGCGTGGCCTATCTGTTGGAGCAGCACGGCATTGTGATGCCGCGTCGCTTGCAGATGGAGTTCAGCAGCCTGGTACAACAGGAAGCCGATGGCTCCGGCCAGGAAATCAGTGGCGAGATGATCCTTGCCTGCTTCACCCGGCATTACCTGGAGCAGGGCAAGCCTTACGCGTTACGAGCCCCCAAACTGGTGAGCGAGGGCGATGTGACTTACCTGGAGGCCACCCTTGAACAAGGTACACAGCGTATCGACTTGAGTGGCGAGGGCAACGGCCCGCTTGCGGCGCTGGTCGATGCGTTTGCCCAGCGTGGCATTCATTTTGATATCGCCGATTACCACGAACATGCCACCCGTGACGGTGCCCAGGCTGAGGCGTTGGCCTATGTGGAAATTCGCGTGGGCAACCAGTTGCTGTTCGGCGCCGCTCGCGATGGCAGTAGCCTGCTCGCTTCCCTCGAAGCGGTCACCAGTGCGGTCAATCGTGCATCGCGCCTGGGCCTGCTCAGCGTGGTGAATGCTGCGGTGCCGTCCTGAGATGAACGCGCATACCGCATTGGCGGCACTTGCCGGTAATTATGGCCACGGTGACATCGTCGCCTCGCATCGACATGACGAAGGCCAACTGGTCTACGCCATCAACGGCGTGATGCTTGTGTCGGTGGAGGAGACCACCTGGGTGGTACCTTCCGGGCATGCCCTGTGGGTGCCTTCAGGTTTGGAACATCAGATCCGCATGACCGGCGAAGTGCGCATGCGCACTTTGTTGATCTCACCGGGAGCGCACCGTCGTTTGACGGAGGAGTGCGAGGTCATCAGGGTTTCACCCTTGCTGCGCGAGCTGATTGTGGCCGCCGGCGATGAGCCTGACAGCCACCCGGCGTCGTTGCGGCATGTACAGATTGTCGAGCTGATTTTCTCGGAACTTGACCGTGCGCAAAGGGTGCTGGCTCACGTGCCGATACCGGACGAGCCGAGGCTCAAGTCACTGTGTGCGGACTTTATCGACAACCCTTCTCAGGAGTCGAAACTTGAGAGTTGGGCGGTGCAACTCAATATGAGTTCACGCACCTTGGCTCGGCTGTTCCAGAAAGAGTTGGGCATGAGTTACGGCGAGTGGCGCAAGCGCACGCGGCTGCTGCTCAGCATGCAGCGGCTGGCCAGTGGTGCCTCCATCCTTGAAGTGGCATTGGAGCATGGTTATCAGAGTCCGAGTGCATTTACCGCGATGTTCAAACGCACCATGGGCTACACCCCGAGTAACTGTCGCTTGGTCTGAATCTGACTGGCGATAGCACCACCTCCTTTTGAACATGGCCCCGCCTCCAGGCAGGGCCATGTTTACCTGTGCCTGGTGTATGGAGCCTGCGGCGCAGAGGGCGCGCCGGCACATTGTCCCAATCGAAACGATGGTTGTCTGGAACTCGGGAGATGCGCAACCCGTTGCTCTCTTACCCTGCGTCTCTACTTGGCATTCTGGATTTCTTCGATGGGTTCGCCTTCTCTTTTCCCACGGCATTGCCGTCTTTCGCTGCTTGGCATGGCGGTGGCGTTATTGGCGGGTTGTTCGTCCTGGGTCGCCCATACACCGGCACAGCCACATCCGGAACGCATCAATGCCCTGAGCCACCTGCCCCAAGGTGTCTCGGACCAAGCGTTACCTGAGCGCTGGTGGCAGTTGTACAACGATCCGCAACTCGACGCGCTGGTGCAACAGGCGTTGCTGCACAACCGCGACCTGGCGGCGGCACAGGCCCATGTGCAAGCGATGCTGGCCGGGATCCAGCAGGCTGATGCCGAGCGCTGGCCGTCCACCCAGGCGTCGCTGGGGGCCGCTTATGGCAAGACGGCCGATGACCAGACGCTGGCCAAGGCCACCGATAGCCATGCGCCGTCAGAGTGGGCATTCAACCCAGGCTTCGAGCTGGCTTATCAAGTGGATGTGTGGGGCCAGGTTCAGCGCACCATTGAACGTGCCCACGTGCAAACCGCAGCGGCGCAGGATGCCGAGGACTTGCTGCGCATCACGGTCGTGGCGCAAACCACTCGCGCCTATGTGAATGCCTGCGCCCTGGGGGCGCGTGCCAAGGTACAGCGCCATTCGTTGGACGTGGTCGGGCATAGCCTGGCGTTGACCGATCGCCAGCGCCAGGCCGGTGTGGTGACAGACCTTGAATACAGCCGCATGCAAGCCCTGCAAGGCGAAACCCAGGCGTTGCTGCCGATGTTGGAGGCGCGTCGACAAGCCGCGCTCTACGAATTGGCCATGCTGACCGGCGTCGCTGAACTGGACCAAGGCTCTGGCGCCGCAACGTGTGAAGTGGTGCCCCAACTCAATGCCGAGTTGCCGGTGGGTGATGGCTGGCAACTATTGGCGCGCCGCCCCGACATACGTCAGGCCGAGCGCGCGTTGCAGGCGGCCACGCTGCAAGTGGATATCGTCCAGGCCGACCTGTACCCCAAGGTGACCTTCGGCGCTTCAGTGTCCTCCTCGGCCAACAAACCCCATGAGCTGGGGGACAGCAGTGCGGTGATGTTCGGCATCGGCCCACTGATTACCTGGCAGTTCCCTAATTGGCAGGCCAACCGCGCGCGGGTCAAGCAGGCACGGGCACTCGAGCAGGTGGAGGTCGCGCAGTTCGAGGCCAGCGTCCTCAAGGCCCTCAAGGAGGTGCGCCAGGCCCTGGCGTTGTACGACGGCGAACGGCAGCGCCACGCGGCCTTGAGCCGGGCGCTGGACAGCAGCCGCCAAGCCTACAAGTTGGCCCAATTCAACTACGACGCCGGTTCTATCGACTTTCTCGACGTGCTGGACAGTGAGCGTGAACTGATCCGCTTGCAGGCCACGCGCGCCGACGCCGATGGCCAGTTACTGCAACGCCAGATCGGCCTATTCCGTGCCCTTGGTGGCGGTTGGCAGTCCGGCGCCGTCGATACCCCGGCCGCTGCGCCCACCCACGCGTCTATCCCTTCTTCCGGTACCCAGCCATGAATATCGCCGTTGATGAAAAAACTGCTGTCCAGGACGAGCAGGAGAATGTGCTCGAGCAACTTATGCATGCGCGTAAGCAACGGCGCAAAAGAAACCTGATCCTGCTGGGCGGCGCCGGGTTGTTGATCGCGGCGGTGGTGTTCGGCGTGTACTGGATGACCGTCGGCCGCTATCTGGAGCAGACCGATGATGCTTATGTGCGGGCCGACTGGATCCCCATCAGCCCGAAAGTCTCAGGCTACGTGGCCGAGGTGATGGTAGAGGATGATCAGCCGGTCAAGGCAGGGGATGTGCTGGTACGCATCGAGGACCGTGACTACCAGGCCCACTTGGCACAAGCCCGCGCAGAACTGGCCGAGACCCAGGCCTCGGTGGCAGCGCAAGAGGCCAACTTGACAGTCACTGACAGCCTGATCGCCCAGCAAAAGGCCGGGGTTGCCCAGGCTGAGGCCCATGCGCGCAGTGTGGCCGCTGAGTTACGCCGCGCAAGCCTCGACCAGCGTCGCTACGAAGGCTTGGTGCGCGAACATGCTGCCAGCGCGCAGCGTCTGGAAACGGCCGCCGCCAGTTACACCCAGGCCAATGCTGCGGTGGAAATTGCCAAGGCGATGCAACGCCAGCAGGAAACCCGCTTGACCGTGGCCATCACCCGCCGTCAACTGGCCCAGGCTTCGCTCCAGCAGCAGATAGCCCGGCGCAGCCAGGCCGAGGCGCAGTTGAACCTGGCGACGCATGCGTTGGAGGACACCTTGATCCGCTCACCCATCGACGGCGTGGTGGGGCAGCGCAAAGTCCGTACCCGCCAATACGTCGCGCCAGGGTTGCCACTGCTGGCGGTGGTGCCTTTGCAGCAGGCTTACGTCGTGGCCAACTACAAAGAAACTCAATTGCGCGATATGCGTGCCGGCCAACCGGTGGATATCAGCGTCGACAGTTATTCGGGGCGCAAGCTCAAAGGCCATGTGGTGAGCTTCTCGCCAGGCTCCGGGGCGGTGTTCGCACTGTTGCCGTCGGACAACGCTACCGGCAACTTCACCAAGATCGTGCAACGCTTTCCAGTCAAGATCGTCATTGATGAGCATGACGAAGGCGGGCCCATCCTGCCGGGCATGTCGGTGATCACCACGGTGGACACCCGCCCAGCTGAGCAGGGCGCTGCACATGACTGAAGCGGCTGAAAAGAGCGTCTCCTTTCGCGCCTGGGTGGCGGTGATCGGGGGGCTGTTCGGCTGTTTCATGGCCGGCATGAACGTGCACGTGACCAGCGCCGCGCTGCCGGAGATCGAAGGCTCCCTGGGCGCGACGTTCGAGGAAGGCTCGTGGATTTCCACCGCCTACCTGGTCGCGGAAATCGTGATGATCCCGCTGACCGCCTGGTTGGTGCAGGTGTTCTCTCTGCGACGTGTGATGCTCGTGGGCTCGTTTGTATTTTTGGTGGCGTCCATTGCCTGCTCCTGGGCGCCCAACCTGGAAGTGATGATCATCATTCGGGTAATCCAGGGCGCTGCCGGCGCAGTGCTGATTCCCTTGTCATTCCAGCTGATCATCACTGAACTGCCGCCCAGCAAGATCGCGATGGGCATGGCGCTGTTCGCGTTGTCCAACAGCGTCGCCCAGGCCGCCGGGCCGTCCATTGGCGGCTGGCTGACCGATGCCTATTCCTGGCGCTGGATCTTCTACCTGCAACTGGCCCCCGGCATTCTCTTGCTGTTGGCGGTGGCATGGTCGATCGATGCCAAGCCCATGCAGTTGAGCCTGCTCAAGCGCGGCGACTGGGGCGGGATCATCGCCATGATCGTCGGCCTGGGTGGCTTGCAGATCGTGCTGGAAGAAGGTGGCCGCAAGGACTGGTTCGGCTCCGATTTCATTGTATGGATGTCACTGATTGCCGGCGTTGCCTTGGTGTACTTCGTGCTGTCGCAGTTGTATGGCAGTCGCTCCTTCATCAACCTGCGCCTGCTCAAGAGCTACAACTTCGGCGTGGCCAGCGCAGCGATGTTCATCTTTGGCGCGGCCACCTTCGGCCTGGTGTTCCTGGTGCCCAATTACCTGTCTCAGTTGCAGGGCTACAACGCCCGGGAGATTGGCATCAGCCTGATCGCCTACGGCATGGTGCAACTGGTACTGGCGCCGTTCATGCCGCGCCTGATGAAGTGGCTCAACCCGAAACTGATGGTTGCCAGTGGCTTTTTCATCATGGCCCTGGGGTGCTATCTCGGCGCGCACCTGGACGTGGACAGCGCCGCCAACGTGATTATTCCGTCCACCGTGGTACGGGGCATCGGGCAGCCGCTGATCATGGTGGCGCTTTCCGTGCTGGCGGTGTCTGGCCTGGCCAAAGATGAAGCCGGCTCGGCCTCGGCCTTGTTTTCCATGCTGCGTAACTTGGGTGGTGCCGTGGGCACGGCGGGCCTGACGCAGATCGTGGCCATGCGCGAGCGCTTTCACTCTGAGCGGGTAGGGGAGTCGATCACCCTGTTTTCCCCGGCCTTTCAGGAGCGCCTGCGCGCCAGCATGGCCGACAGCGAGGCTTTTATCTTCAACCAGCTATTACCCGCTCAACAGCAGGTCCTTGAGGGCTTGATCCACACCGTGCGTCGTGAGGCGTACCTGATGGCCTACAGCGATGCGTTCTATGTGTCCTGTATTGCTTTGATCTTGTGCGGGGTCGCGGCCCTGGCATTGCGCCAATCAGCAAAGAACTGAACTCATTACTGCCCGCAGGTAATACGCGGGCGCTTATCAGCGGTAAGAGGGAACTTGAATGGTAAAAAGGCGAATGGCCGCGTTCATAGACTAGTTAATTGCTAACTTAGCAATTCCATACAGTTTGTTTGCACTCCCTTGAGGGGTGTTAGCCAACTATTGCCTGGCGAAGTTGATTTTATTAACTTCGGTCGGGCTTCTGTTGTTGTGGGTTTTACAACTTGGAAATAAATTGTATTAATTTTCCAAAAAACACTTGCTGATCATCATGAACTTCCTCTAAGTTTCGTCTTGCTTCGACGGCTGACCTTTGGGTCACGGAAGCATAACCCTACAACTTAATTGAATAAGACTCTAGCACTGGCCAAGAACGGCGAGGCAGGCCTGCTTATGCCTGAAAAAAGGTAAGCGGGTATCTCTCGAGTGGTCAGCGTTAACTAAAGCCTGATAAGGAGCGCAACATGGAAGATAAAAAGACGCTGTTGAACGCCAAGAAAGTAGAGCTGGGCAATCATCGGATCTTTGCTGAAATCAATTCGCTGCCGGTCCTACGCGCCTTTATGGAAACCCATGTGTTTGCGGTGTGGGATTTCATGTCCCTGGCCAAGCGCCTGCAACAGGACCTCACCTGTACTCGCCTGCCTTGGCTGCCTCCCGTGGACCCGGCGGCCGCGCACCTGATCAACGAAATCATCCTGGGCGAAGAGTCCGACCAGAACTTGCAAGGCGGTCACTACAGCCACTTCGAACTCTACCTGCATGCCATGCGCGAAGTCGGCGCCAGCACCGACAAGATCGAACACTTTGTCAAACTGATGCGCGAAGGCGTCGATCTGAAAACGGCCTTGAGCCGTTGCGGTGCAGGCCTGGCAGCGTCGGCTTTCGTCACTGACACCATCGAAACCGCCATCAACGCTTCCACCCACAGTGTGGCTGCTGCGTTTTTGCATGGCCGTGAAAGTGTCATCCCGCAGATGTTCCAGCGCATTCTGGACGATTGGGATATCACCGCAGACGACGCGCCAACCTTTCGCTATTACCTGCAGCGCCACATCGAAGTCGACTCGGAAGACCACGGCCCGGCGGCAGAAAGCCTGTTGGCGCGCCTGGTCAATGGCGATGCGCAGCGTCAGGAAGAGGTCTACGTATCGGCTATCGCGGCGGTACAAAGCCGCCTGGCGTTGTGGGACAACCTGCGCGTGGCCATGGGCGAAACGGTCAGTGAGTGCGTGGCATGAACTTCGAAGTGATCGAGGCCGACCAGGCCCAATGGTTTGAGGTGACCTCTGAACGCGGTATCACGCTGACCGTCTTCAAAGACACATTGGACCCTGTTACGAAAACTGGAGTGCGTACACGTCTGGTACGTTTTCACCCTGGGGGCGGCACCCGTGAAATCTATACCCATGATTATCACGAAGAAGTGTATTTGATTGACGGCGACCAGACAGAGCAGGCCAGTGAGGGGCGCCCGGAGAAAACTTACCGCGACGGTAGTTACTTCTTCAGGGCCGCACACACGGAGCACGGGCCGTTTAATTCGAAAGACGGATGCCTGTTGTTTGAAGTGCACTACTACTGAGTATCATGAATAAAGGAAGTAGTCATGAGAGCTGAAGCATATCAATCGTTTTCCGAGTCGTGGGAGGAAAGGGCGACCATTCGGACGCGCCCGAGACGACGCTTGGAAGATGACGAAAAGTTAATATTTCCGACCAGTCGTCAACCATTGGTCATGAGCGCTACCTTTATGCAGAAGTGTAGTCACTTACAGCATTTTGTTCTCGTTCAGAGCTTGTATAAGTTCATTAATGATGTGGTGATTTTCGAAACCGAAATTGTCGACAAGACCGCCAGGAGCATTGCGAAAGATAACTTCGCTATCCGCTTTCCGTTTGCGTGCCGTTACGACGCGATGACCGTGGTCGTCGATGAGGACTATCACGCGCTAGTGGCGATGGACTACATGCAACAGACCATCGAGTTGACGGGCATCGAACCCATCACCTTGCCAGCGGAAATCGAGCTCAGCCGTTCTATCCCCAAGGCATTGGCCATGGCGCCCGCGCACCTCAAGGCTGCTGTCGAGCTGATCTGCGTGGCCATTGCGGAAAACACCCTGACCAACGATGTTGCCGCGTTTGCCCGCGACGACTCGGTCAAGGCATCGGTCAAGGGGTTGATGGCCGACCACTTGGCGGATGAGGGTCGACATTCGGGCTTTTGGGCCAAGTTGACGCGCATTTACTGGAATACCGCGAGCGAAGAGGACAAACGTGTGCTGGCCTCGATCATGCCGGTGTTCTTGGGTGAGTACCTGACCAACGAGATCCAGCAGGGGTTTGATTTCGCGCTGATCGAGCAACTGCCGGTGAACCCCAGCGTCAAGGCGGCGTTGCGTGAAGAGGTCGAAGGCATGAGTTTTCCGATCACGCCGTCTCACCCGCTGGTAGGCAACATCGTCCGATTCTTCAAACACAGCGGCCTGCTCGACGCTCCCTGCATGCAGGAAGCGCTCGCCGATTATCTGCGCTAGAGGACAACTTCGATGAGACATCTTGATATCGTTTTGTGCGGGCGCAGCCATGCGCTCGCCTGCCTTACGCAAGAGTTGGAACAGATGGGGCACACCGCCCGCTTGTTGACCAGCGATAACGCCATTGAGCTTTGCCAGTTATCGGCGCCGGACGTGCTGATAGACGACGCTAGCACGGCGCAACTCCCGCACTATCCGTCGTGTCATCGCCTATCTTTGCGGGCGCAGGCTGACGATGACAGTGATGTTCTCGCGCCACTGCGGGTGGACTGCCTGTGGCGTCCTGGCGATGGCGATTGGATGCTGCTGGGGCGTCGTGAAGTCAGCGCCTCCCTCGCCGGCAACGGTGCCGACCGGGCACGTGAAGCGATAGCGCAAGTGGTAGAGATGGCCAGTGTGCACATCGGGCGTTTCTCACGCAGTGCTGACTATCTTGAGGCGCCCCGTGAGCCGGTGCAGGCGATTGATCGCTTGTCGAGCCTGACCCTGTTGGATGGCCTGGCCTGGCGTCATCGCCACAATGCGAGCGCTAATACCGGCATTCTGGAGGAGGCCAGGCGCCCCTTTGTGCAGCGCTTGGCCGATAGCCTGTTGGCCAACGCCGAGCGCAACGCCCTGAAAGTGCAAGGGCGGGGTATGTCCTATGCGCAACTGCACGCTTATAGCGTTGCGATCCAGGAACGCTTGCAACCCTTGCTTGAAACCTCGACCCCAGGGTTGACGGTGGTCGGCATCTCGTTGCCCAAAGGCACTGCGCTCTATGCAGCGATCCTGGCGGTGATTGGTTGCGGTGCGGTGTACCTGCCGTTGGACCCGAACCATCCTGTCGAACGCCGTGCGGCCATCCTCAAGCATGCCGGTGCCAGCCTGCTGATCCAGGACACCGAGGCAGACAACCCGCTACCGGGCCTGGCTACCCTGGATATTGGCCATCTGGACTTCTTCCACCACGGCGCCAAGGGCTACAGCCGTGTCGCCCTGGCCCCGGATCAGAGCCTGTTGCGCGTAGCGCTGGACGGTTCGGCACCCTGTGTGGCGATCTACACGTCCGGTACCACCGGCCAACCCAAAGGCGTGTTGCTCACAGTCGACAACTTGAGCCACTTCTGTGCGTGGTATGCCCGTTACGTGGAACTGGACCGCCATAGCCGCGCCCTGCAGTTCTCGACCATCAATTTCGATGCATCGCTGCTGGATATCTTCCCGACGCTGATCCAGGGTGGCGAGTTGATCGTGCCCACCGAAGACCAGCGCCGCGACCCGGTGGCGCTTGCTGAATTGATCCAACAGGAGCAGGTCACCCACGCCTTTTTGCCGCCGGCTTTGCTCAGCATCATCCAGCTTGAATCGCTGTACGGCATGCAGCACTTGGTGACGGGCGGCGATGTGTGCGAACCCCACGTGATCGAACAACTGGTGGGCCATTGTGCACTGCACAACATCTATGGCCCCACCGAGACCACGGTGCTCGCCACCTGCCGTACCTTCCAACGGGGGGACAACAATCGCAACCTGGGCGTACCGATTGCCAATACCGCGATTTACCTGCTGGATGAGCACGGCCAACCGGTAGGCGAAAATGACAGCGGTGAAATCCACATCGCCGGGCCAGGGGTAGGCGCCGGTTACCTGGGCGCCTTGCAAATGACGGCCGAACGCTATCGGCTGCACGAGTTGCCCGATGGCCAGTGGGTGCGCCTCTACCGTACCGGTGACCTGGCGCGTTGGACCGAGGAGGGCATCCAGATCATCGGGCGACTGGATAACCAGGTGAAGATCCGCGGTTTTCGGGTGGAGCCGGAAGAGATCGAACACCTGCTGCAATCGAGCCAGTTGTTCCGGCAACTGGCGGTGGTCATCGATCACCAGCGCCGCATCCTGACGTTTTTCTCCCAGCCTCAAGAGGGCGAGGGCCAGGCGGCCAGTGAGCAGTTGCAGGCCTATGCGCTCAAGCATTTGCCCGACTACATGCGCCCCAGCGCCTATTGCCTGCTGGACCGGTTGCCGGCCACGGCCAATGGCAAGGTCGACCGCAAGGCCCTGAGAGACCTGCCGGTCAACTACAAGACGCAAGGGCCGCGCCTGGCTCCCCAGAACGCCACCCAGGCGCAGTTGCTGGAGCTGTGGTCCAGGCTGCTCGACTTGCCTGGGCCGGACATTTCCGTAGATGACAGTTTCTTCAATCTGGGTGGCCATTCGATCCTGTTGTCGCAGATGCTCATGGGGATTCGCGAGGCGTTCGGCAAAGGAGTCTCGATCAACCGTTTTATTGAGCAACCCACCTTGGTCAACCTCGCCAACCTTATTGACCAGGACGTCGAGGCCACTGCTACGGTCAGTCCGCAGGCGCTGCAAGACGCCATGATCCGGCCTGAGCTGGAGGTACTGCCCATCAGTCGATTGGGCAACGTACATAAAGTCATCGTGACCGGTTCCAACGGGTTCCTGGGTGTGCATATCGTCGAGGCCCTGCTGGAACTGGGCAGCACCGAAGTGGCGTGCCTGGTGCGCGAGTCCGGCGGCATGAGCGCGCAAGAGCGCTTCGAGGATGCGCTGATCCAGAACCGCCTCGAACATCTGGACCTGAGCCGGGTCAAGGTCCTGGCGGCGGATATCAGCAAGCCGCGCCTGGGGTTGTCCGAGCAGGACTATGAATGGCTGGATCGTGAATACGGCGTGTTGATCTACAACGCGGCCAACGTCAACCACGTGCTCGACTACGAGTCGCTGGTCAAGGACAACGTCACGCCGGTGCTGGAATGCCTGCAATTGTGTGAAGGGCGCAGCAAGAAAATTTTCAACTTCATTTCCACCCTTTCGGCCTCCAGCACGGTGGACGAGCAGGGCCGGGTATTGGAAGAACCGCCTGCCTTCACGCCGCCCATCTACATCCGCAATGGTTACAACCTCTCCAAATGGGTGGCTGAGCGCATCTTGTGGAACGCCAGTGAGTTGGGGGTGTGGGTCAATCTCTATCGCCCTGGAAACATCGCGTTCAATACGCGAACCGGTGTGTGCCAGCCTCATCAGAACCGTTTGATGCTGATGCTCAAAGGCTCCTTGCAGCTTAAGCAAGTGCCCGAACTGGCGCTCAACTTCGACCTGATGCCGGTGGACTTCCTCGCACGCTTCATTGCGTTTCACGCCAGCCGTCATAACCGCACCAAAGCGGTGTTCAACTTGCACAACCCGCTGCCTTTGACATGGGCTCACTATCTGGAGGCGTTCCGCGCGGCCGGTCACGATTTCCAGATGGTCCCGGTGACACAATGGCAGCAACGCCTGTCGGCCATCGACAGTGATAACGCGTTGTTCGGCGTGGTCGGTTTTTACCTCAATGGGTTTGAAGAAGACATTGGCGATATCTCGATGATCGAGTACCGCAATGCACTCTCAGGCATCCAGAGCATGGGCGAAGACTACCCAGCCAAGAACAGTGAGTTGCTGCAAAAAGGCTGTGACTACCTCAAGCAAATCGATTTCATCTGAGCAAAAAAAAGGAGCTTACCCATGCAACATTTTGAACCCGATACCCTGGTCCGTAATCCAGTCGGCAACCCTGTCGTCGCCAGCGTCAGCGTGAATGGCGATGCTCGCAGTGTGTGGAATGTCGTCGGAGATTTCGCCGGTTTCGCGAAGTTTATTCCGGCCTTGTCCCATATCGAGATGACGGGCGAGGGCGTGCGCTCGGTACGCAAGAAGCTGTTCAAGGACGGCAATGTCGTGATTGAGCAACTCAACAGCCATGACGATCAAACCATGACCATGACCTGGTCGCTGATCTACACCTCGCTGAACATCGGTAACCTGTGGGCGCTGATGGAGGTGGTGCCCCAAGGCCCGAACCAGAGCCTGGCGACCTGGACCATCATTGGCCAGCCCTACACGGGCGGCAAGGAAGACGTACCGGCGTTCGAAGCTTTCCTGCAAGGCTTTGCCGATGACGCGATGAAGAACGTACAGGCGCTCTTCAACTGACATAGGAAGAGCAGGCAGTGGCTGATTCCGTGGCGAGGGAGCTTGCTCCCGTTGGGGCGCGAAGCGACCCTGAGAATAGGACTGCTGCGCAGTCCATCGGGAGCAAGCTCCCTCGCCACAGAAGCGTTCTGCTGTTTTAAGCGTTAGTTGATGGCCTGATCAATCCCCGCCTGCAAGGCCTGGCTTTCACTGTGCCCACCCGCTCGCAGCGGGCCCAGGTTGAAGGCTTGGTCATTGCGTGTGGCGTCGTCGTGTTTCTGGGTCAGTTCGTCCTTGGCACCCAGGGCCAGGTTGACCGGTGACTTCGAAACGTTCAGCCCGACATCGGCGCGGTAGTCGCTGCCGGCCAGTGTGGTTGCCGTCATCTTGGAGCCACCCAGCTCAACCTTGCCATTGGGCGCACTGATCCGCGCGCCCGTAAGCTGGGTATCACCCTTGACCTGCAGGTTGACGCCGTGGCTCGCGCGAATGCCTGACGCCTGGGTGACGCTGTCCTTGGCCACATGGCTGACATCCAGATACAGAGTCGGGGTGTAGCTGGTGTTGCCGCTCTTGTCGCCGAACAACACGCTTTCGGCGGTATTGGCCACCTTGCTGCCGGTGGTGTCTTTGCCACTGACGGTGTAGCTGTCGCTGGTTTTTGGCCAGACCTTATCCTTGAAGCCAGACAAGCGCGTGCCCAGGGCATCGGTCTTGTCTGCCAGGTATGCCTTGGCCTTGTCCACGCGGGTACCGAAGGCGCCACGGGGTTCCGGGTTCACATCGTAGCTGCCACTGCGAGTGAGTTTTTCGCCCAGGCGTTCCTTGGCATTGACCACGCTGTTGACCACGCTGTTCTTGGCCGAAGCCAGGTGCCCGGTGCCTTTGTCGACGACGTTCTCCAGCTTGTCGCGATGCTTGTCGAACGCGCCTTCAGCCTTGGCTTGTACCTTGTCCTTCAATGGGCCGCTGGCTTTGGCCAGCTTATCCACCACCCCCGGCTGGTTTTTCTCGACATCCAGCCTGGCGTCGACATTCACCTGGGTGCTGTTGACCTGGTCCTTGCGGCTTTCGACGACGAGGTCGCCGCCCACCGCGCCATGCACCTTGTCTGCGTCGACACGCGCTCCGGCCAGATGGGTATCGCCGGCACTGTTGAGGGTGACGTCACCCGCCGTGATCAGGCTGTTGTGCTGGGTGGTACCTTGCAAGTGATCCACATCGACCTTGGCCCGCGCATTGATGCCGCGCTGGGTCTTGGGTGTCTCATGTTCACCGGCGTCGGCCAGGGTGGTTTTGCCGACGCTGCCCCCTGCGCCCAGGGTGACGCCCCAGTTACCATGGGTCTGGGTCGATTGCGCAGACTCTTGCAGGATGCCGCCGTTTTGCGCATCCAGGCTAACGCTGGCTGCGCTGACCTGAGTGCCCTGCAAGTGGATGGCATCGGTTGCATCAGCGCCGCTGGCGAGGCTGACCTTGCCGCTGCTGTGCAATTGCCCGACGACGGCGCTCTGGTCGTTTTCCGCCACTTTGCCAATATTGAAATTGGCGCTGAGGCTGCCGGTCTTGCTGCTGCTTTCGGCGCTGCTGGTCTTGCCGGCACCGAGGGTCAGGCCGCCGCCCAGGTTGCTGCCGTTGCTGACGTGGCTATCGGTGGCAGCTTGCAGGTTTAGCTTGCCGCCGGCATTGAGGCTGATATCGCCAGCCTTCGCGCCCGTACTGCCGATCTGCGTGCCTTGCAGGGTCATGTCAGCGCCGCTGCTGAGTTGCACGGGGCCGCTGCCCTGGATGGTTGCGACCTGGGCCTGGCTGTCCTGGGTGTCCAGGCGCTTGTTATCCAACTGCACGCCGGCACCGAGGTTGACGTTGCTGCCATTGGCGCCGGGCGCGGTGCCCACCGTCAGTGAGCCGTTGCCGCGCAGCGTGCTGCTGTTTTTACTCTGGGTGTTGGTGGCCTGGTTGAGCGCCAGCTCACCGCCGGTATTGAGGTTGACCCCGGCCTGGCCGCCGTCGAACTGGCTGCCTTCATAACGGGCATCGCCCTTGGCTTCGATGCTCACGCCTTGGCTGGCCACATAGCTGCCGACCACCGCCGTGCTGCTGGACTCGCGCACATCGCTGCTGCCGCCCAGGCCACTGCCGCGCACATTCAGGTCTTCACCGGTGGTGGTATAGACTCGCACGCCAGCCTTGGCGTCCACGCCTTGCTCGCTGCTGCTGTGGGTGTTGGCCGCTGCGGTAGCAACGTGCTCGCCCGCCTTGATGTTCAGCCCGCCCTCGGTGGCGCGGTACTGGGTGCCCTCGTCCTGCAAGGTGCCGGCCGCATTGACCTGCACCGTGGCGCCACTGAACTGGCTGACCACGGCGGTGCTGTCCTGCGTTGTGCCGGTTTTGTTCGTGTGCCCGACTTCCACATCCAGGCCGACATTGGGTTGCTCGAATGCATCCAGCAAACCGGGCTGATGGAACTTGGCCTGGGCCACGCCCTCGACGGCTTTTTCGATCGGGCGGGTAATGCCTTTGTATTCCACATTGGCGCCGACATCGGCGGTCCAGCCGTTTTCCTTGTGGGTGCTGGTCTCGGTGGAATGGGCCGCCTGGTTGTCGATCTGGCCAGCGTTGACCTGCAGCCCGGCGCCGGCCTTGGCCTGTGCACCCTCGCTGGTGAAGGTGTTGCCAGCGTTGATGGTCAGCTTGCCGGCCGCGGCCACGGTGCTGGTTTGCGCAGTGGTTTTTTCAGCGGTGTCTTGGCTGCTTTGGTGGCTGAACTGAGCGCCACTGCCTGCCCGATCAATGCCGCCGGTGTAGTAGAAACTGCCGCCGGTGGCGGTTTTGTCGACGGCTTCGGTGCGCTTGTCGTGGGCGGCCAACAGCTCGACGTTTTTGCCGCTCAGGCTGGCATCGCCTTCGGTGGCCTGGAGGTTGGACCCGGTGATGCTGACATCGCCTGCGGCGTTAACCGCCACACTGGCGCCTTTAAGGCTGGAAGCCTGTTGTTGCGTGGTGTCGGTCTGGCGGGTTTGCTGCTGGTCTTCATAACTCAGGCCCGCACGGTACTGGCGGCTGACACCCTCGGTTTCCTTGGCGTAGCCATCGAAGCCACGGCTATGGGTGCGAGTGGTGTCGTGGGTGGTGTTCTCGGCGGCAACGACCTTGATATCGCCCTTGGCATCCGCTTGCAGTTCACCCGCGGCGGAGACCTGGGAGCCACTGACGGTGATGTCCTTGGCACTTTGCAGCTTGAGGTTGCTGTCCGAGCGCAGGTTGCTGGCAACCACGGTGCTGTCCTTGAGGTTCTTGCGGCTTTCGTCCTTGGAGATACCGAAGAACTTGCTGTCATTGCTGTAGCGGTTGTCGTGGGAGGTGTCCTGGACGCCGTCGATCACCAGCGAGCCTTTGTCGCTGATGACGCTGGCCTGTTTGCCGCCTCGCGCCTGGCTGCCGCTGATGCGCACGTCGTCGGCCTTGACGATCAGCTTGCCGTCGGCGTTGACCTTGCTACCAGTGTTCGACGTCTTGCCCTGGTTACCGTCGCCTTGCTTGCCGAAGAAGCTGCCACCGGTGAGGTCGCCGGAGTAGGCATTGTCGCTGCTGCTCTGGGTACGGCTGGCGCTGGCGATTTCCACGTGCTGGGCGGCCAGTTGAATATCGCCGGGGGTTTTCAGCTCGGCGCCTTGCAATTGCAGCTTCTGTTGGCTGGTCAGCTCCAGTGTCTTTCCGGCCTTGAGGCTGCTGGTGATGCTGCGCTGTTCGCTGCTGGATTTATCCCAGTTGGCTTTCCACAGGTGTTTGCGATGGTTGCCCTGGTCGCGGGTTTCATGGGTTTCGGTGGCGGCGTTAACGTGCAGGTTGGCACCGCTGTCGACGCGCAGAGTGTTGCCCGCTTCCACATGGCTGGCTTTGATCTCGGTGTTGGCACCGGAAGACAGCGCCGCATCCTGTTGCGCCACAACCTTGTTGCCGTGCTGGCGCGAGTCTTTGTCGCTGGTGGTGCGGTCGTAGGTTTCGTAGGTGAACAGGAAGTTGCTGTTGTTCCACTGTTCACGCTTTTCCTGGAGCTTGCGGCTTTCCAGGCTGCTGAGGGTCAGGTTGCGGCTGGCGTCGAGTTTGACGTTGCGCCCGCTGACGTCGGTGGCGGCCAGGTTCAGGTCCTTGGCGCTGTGCAAGTCGATATCGCCCTGGCGGCTGTGCACGCCAGCGCGAGTGGCGTCGAGGCTGTCGGCGCGCACCTGGCCGCTGATGTCAAGGTCGCCGGCCGAACTGATCTTCACCCCGTCAGTGCCTTGCACCTGCACGCCGCCCACGCGTACACCGGCGCCTTCGGCGGTGCTGATGATGTTGATGCGCCCGGCCTGCATGGCGCCGAACAGGCGCGCGTCGATGCGTTGGTCCTGGGTCTTGCTGGCCGGGTCCACCTGGCGTACCTGCCCGCTGGCGAAATCGACCTGGTTGCTGCCGACGGTGAGGTTCAATTGATCGCGGGCACTGAGGCGACCTTCGCTGTCGATGCGCGGCGCGATCAGGTTGATGGACCCTTCGCGGTTGTGCAGGCCCTGGCCTTGCACTGTCAGTTGGCCGTTGGCATCGCGGGTGCTCAAGGCTTGCAGCTTGCCGTCGTTGAGTTCAGGGCGGCCCACCACCAGGTTGGCATTGGGCGTGTTGATGAAACTGCCGCCATTCACCGAAATACCGTTAGGGTTGGCCAGCACGTAATCGGCCGCCTGGCCGAAAATCTCCTGGGCGCCGTTGAGGGTCGAGGCGTTGCGGCTGATCACTTCGTTGAGGATCACGCTCGCCGCCTGGCCCTGGAACTGCGGGTTGGCCGCCAGTTGCCCGGCAAGTTGGGACTGGCCAGCTTGCAAGGCATTGTTCAACACCAGGCCCTGGCGGTCGACGTTGTAATCCAGGAACTGGTTATGGGACAGGCCACCGGCGTTCGGCGCGACGATGTTGACGATGGGTACGCCGCCCTGGTTTTGCAGCTGCGGCGTACCGCCAGGGCCTTCGACGACGGTCAAGCCTGCGGCGAGCGCGAGCTGCGGCAGCAGGAAGAGACTAGCGATGGCCCAGCGCAGTTTGCCCTGGGGTGAAAGGTGGAAGCTGTGTGAAGTAGTCGGCATAAATAATCTCGCTCTGTGTTGGCTGATCCACGACGCGCGTTGTTCGTTGCAACGCTGCTGGGGTGGTCAGGTACGGCGGTGACTCAGGCTAAAAACAGGTATTGGCTCATCGGTGCACACTCATATCTGCAAGCTAAGGCGCGTCAGCCAGACCTCCGGCTCCTGGCGAAAACCTGTGGGGGTGTTGAGGTTGCGTTGGTAGTCGATGTCGAGCTGTACGTTCTTCCAGCTCAGGTTGAGCCCCGCGCTGGCGCCGCTCAGGCGTTGGCTCTGGGCGCCGTGTTCGTGCTTGACCCAGCCGTTGTCCAGGCCCAGGCGCGGGGTGAGCTTCACCGGCAAGTCAGTGTTGAGCGGCAGGCGCAAGGTGTTGCGCCAGACCGCGCCAATGGCACCGGAACTACTGTTTTCGCGGTAGCCGCGCACGGCCGAGTCGTCGGTGATCAGCAACTGTTCGATGGCGGGCAACGCATCCGGGCTGTACTGCACCGACAACTGGCTCTGCCACTGCCATGGCTGCGCTGCCCATTGGCCGTTGCGCCATTGGGTGAGGTTGGCGCGGTACTTTTGAAACTGCGCCTTGGGCCGGTTTTTCTGCACCTGGTCGGCATCGCGATCGGCGCCGAACCAGGTCAGGCCCTGGGCGTAATTGACGTCCAGGTTCCACACCGCGCTGTTGAGCCAGAACAGGTTCATGCCCGCTTCGGCTACGGTCAGCGTGGGGCTTTGGATGTCCAGGTGTACCTTCTGTAGGTAGCTGTCGACGTCTTTGTAGGCCAGTTGCAGGTTGGCGCTGAGTTGGTGGCCCTGGTCGCGCCACAACACACGGTCGCTACGCAGGCTGACCTGATCGGTGCGGCCACTGTTGTAAAACGTGGTGCGGCTGAGTTTGAACGGCGAGCGGTATTCGGCATGGCTGGCGAACAGGCTGTAGGTCCAGTAACCGTAGGGGATCGAGTAGAACAGGCTGTGGCTGCGGCTGTAGCGCGGCCCATGGTTGAGCGTGTCGCTGAAGCTCAGGTTGAGCGAGTCGTTGATTTGCAGCGGGCTGTCCAGGCTCAAGTTGATCGCATTGCGATCACGCCCGGTGCCGGCGCTGCCGAGGTTATCCACCCCCAGGCCCAGGGCCCAGCGCGAGGCACTGCTGCGCGAGCGCAGGATGATGCGCGACGCGCCCGCGGTGCTGCCTGGGGCGATGTCGGCCGTGAGGTCCACCGAGCGCAGGCGGTTGAGCTGGTCCAGGCCCTGCTCCAGATCTCGCAGGTTCAGTGGCTTGCCGAGCATCCCGGGGAATGCCCCACCCAATGACACCGGCAGGCTCTGGTCGGCCAGTTCGATGGCCTCCAGGTAGCCTTCTTCGACGTGAATATCCAGCGGTTGCCCGGCGGCGGGCGCGCTGATCAGGTAGGGGCGGCTGGCGATATAACCGGCCTCGACATACAGCCGCGTAACCTCGGCCAGCAGGCGGTTGATCTGGGTGACGCCCATGCAAGGCGCCACGTAGGGCTCGATGTGTTTGTCCAACTCGGCACGGCTGAACAGCGTGACCCCGGCCAGGCGCGTACCGCTCAAGGGCCAGCAGCGTTCGTCCTTGGCGATGTCTGTTGGCAAGGCCGGTGTGGCCGCTGGCGTACCGAAACTGCCACGTTGCATCTGGCGTTGGCGCTGCTCCAATTGTAATTGCTGCAGGTCGCGTTGCTGTTGCTGTTGCAAGCGCAGGGCTTCCTGGCCTGGCTGCGGCGCCTCGGCGCCAGCCACGGGCAGCGCCCACAGGCAGAGCAGGGCAATGCCCAGGTTCCGGGTACAACTCAAGTGTCCGGTTGAGAGCTGATTTGGCACTCGACATCCTTAACGTAGAAATACACACGATCCACACCGCACGAGCTAAACCTTGAACTCAGCGCAGACTTGCCCCACTTGAGTGAGTGCTGAACGGTTTGTTACATCGCCGTAGGATTTATTGCACATTCTGTAAGAAAAATCGTGTGATGTAGTGCTCAAATGCACAAATTTAGTGCGCGAATGGGCGTCTCAGCCCAAAAATCCTGATTTTTCAGGAGGCGGGAGGGGGCGGCGCGGTTTTGATTGTTGTCTGGGCTTCACCTAATCGGCGTGCCGCGGCGAGGAACTGAGTACCTTGCCCGGTTGCCAGATTAGGCTTTTGAATCCATTGGATATTCTGTAGCCTTGCGCAGCTTTAAGCTGTACCCGTGCTTGATGAACAAAAACACTTCGTCCGGCGGCGCCCGAAGGGCTCCTGAGCCGGTGGTACACTCGACTTTCGCGCTACTGCGCCTGCAGGTCTTGCGAACATGACGCACATTTCCGAACGCCTACTGGTTCAAGCTCACCTCGACGCCAAGCAGCCCAAGGTTCTCAGCGCTGCCGAAGAGGCGAGCCTGCGAACCGCCATTGCCGCCGAGCTCAAGGCTCAGGACGCGGTGCTGGTTGCCCACTTTTATTGCGACCCGGTGATTCAGGCCCTGGCCGAAGAAACCGGTGGTTGTGTTTCCGATTCCCTGGAGATGGCGCGCTTCGGCGCCGCTCACCCGGCCAAAACCGTACTGGTGGCTGGCGTGCGCTTCATGGGCGAGACCGCCAAGATCCTTACGCCTGAAAAACGCATCCTGATGCCTACCCTGGAAGCCACGTGCTCCCTGGACCTGGGTTGCCCGGTGGATGAGTTTTCCGCGTTCTGCGATCAGCACCCCGAGCGCACCGTGGTGGTCTATGCCAACACCTCGGCGGCGGTCAAAGCTCGGGCGGATTGGGTGGTGACTTCCAGCTGCGCGCTGGAAATTGTCGAAAGCCTGATGGACAACGGCGAGACCATTATCTGGGGTCCGGACAAACACCTGGGCACCTACATCCAGCGCCAGACTGGTGCCGATATGCTGCTGTGGGACGGTGCCTGCATCGTCCACGAAGAATTCAAGTCCAAGCAGCTCGAAGACATGAAGGCGCTGTACCCGGATGCGGCAATCCTGGTGCACCCGGAGTCACCGACTTCGGTGATCGAATTGGCTGACGCGGTGGGTTCCACCAGCCAACTGATCGCTGCGGCGCAACGCTTGCCGAACAAGACCTTTATCGTCGCGACCGACCGCGGCATCTTCTACAAGATGCAGCAGTTGTGCCCGGACAAAGTCTTTGTCGAAGCGCCTACCGCCGGTAACGGTGCAGCCTGTCGCAGTTGCGCGCACTGCCCGTGGATGGCAATGAACACACTGGAGCGTACGTTGCAGTGTTTGCGTGAGGGCAGTAATGAGATCTTCGTGGAGCCGGCGGTGATTCCGCAGGCGGTACGACCGCTCAAGCGTATGTTGGACTTCACCCAGGCCGCACGATTGAAACTGGCCGGCAACGCCTGAACACAAATCAAAATGTGGGAGCTGGCTTGCCTGCGATAGCGGTGTAACAGTTACAGGTGTTTTTGACTGCAACACCGCTATCGCAGGCAAGCCAGCTCCCACAGTTGATCTGTGATGCGCTTGAGTTACTTCTTTTGCTTCGGGATCCGCACCAACTGCGTATCCGAATAGATGTCATGCCAGCTGCGTTTGTGTTTATCGAACAACGACCAGATAAATCCCAACCCCACGCACAGCCATGACGCAATCGACACCACAAAACGCAGCAGTGCCTGCCACAGGCTGATCCGCGACCCGTCGGCGTTCTGCACGCGCACGCCCCACACCTGCATGCCCAGGGTTTGCCCCGAATGAGTCCAGAACTTGGCGAAGAACCCGAAGAGCACGAACAGCAGGATCGTGGACAGCAACGGGTCACCGTCCAGCGCGCCGGATTCGGTGAGCGTGCGCATCTTCGCTTCGCCCACGAAGGCGATCCACACCAGCTTGTAGATAAATGCGGTGACGATCAGCAGTGCGGTACATAAAAGAAAGTCGTAGAACATCGCTGCCAGGCGGCGGCCCAGGCCAACGGCGGGGAATTCGCCCTGGGGGCTCAACAGGGGTTTGGACATGGCAGGGCTCTCTGGAGAAAGCACGCAGTTTACGCAATGGCGCCCATAAAAAAGCCCCTGATGTCATATCAGGGGCTTTTTGTCGCAGGTAAGGATCAGGCTTCTGCGTGGACTTCGTCAGCCTGCATGCCTTTCTGGCCCTGCACAGCGACGAAAGTCACTTTCTGGCCTTCCTTCAGGCTCTTGAAGCCATTGCCCTGAATAGCGCGGAAATGCACGAACAGATCCGGGCCGCTTTCAGGAGTGATAAAACCAAAGCCTTTTTCGTCGTTGAACCACTTGACGGTACCGCTCTGACGCTCAGCCATTTTCTTCTTTCCTTTGACGCTAAAAATTAATGACAGCCCCTTTCAAACGAAAGAGTACTGGGCTGGGTTGCAGGAAAGTAAGAGACGTCGAACGGGTTGTAGCAAACTACTTGAGCTACTGCCCAGGTCCAGGTTCCAAGCGACCCATGCAAACACAGTGGGCAAACTCTACGCCAACTAATATGAAAAAAACAAGCCCTTGTGCAGGCCCTGATTTTACTGGGGCTCATGACACTTTGTTGAATGTTCTGATACTGGCTTATTCGATAGAGTTATTCACTTGTTATAGGGCGTCAGCTATAAAAAGCCTATCGTGAATGCACTGTTTTATGGCGGTTGCGTTACAGTTTAGTGCACGTTAACGCAACCGCGTTACTTATAGAAACAGTCAATCAGCCACGGTAGTAACGTTGCGGAACAAATGGCATTTTACTTACACGCAGTGGCACCTTTTTCCCACGTACCATTGCGCAAACTTCGGTATCCAGTGCGACAAATGCGCTGTCCAGGTAACCCATTGCCAGAGGGCCGCCCAAGGTTGGACCAAAGCCCCCGCTGCAGACGCTGCCGATAACCGTACCTTGTGCATCGACAATTTCAGCGCCTTCACGCACCGGGGTACGCTCCTGCGGCAGCAGGCCTACGCGTTTGCGCGCCACACCGGTTTGCTGCTGAGTGAAGATGCGGTCGGCGCCAGGGAAGCCGCCGGCCCGTGCGCCATCGGCACGCCGAGCCTTGGAAATCGCCCACAGCAGGCTGGCTTCGATTGGCGTGGTGTCGGTGTTCATGTCGTGGCCGTACAAACACAAGCCGGCTTCCAGGCGTAGCGAATCGCGAGCGCCCAGGCCGATCGCCTGCACTTCGGTTTCGGCCAGCAGGCTGCGGGCCAGGCTCTCGGCATTGGCGGCCGGCACGGAGATTTCAAAACCGTCTTCACCGGTGTAGCCGGAGCGGCTGACGTAGCAGTCCACGCCCAGCAAACGCAGGGTGGCGAATTGCATGAAGGTCATCTGAGTGACTTCAGGGGCCAGGCGCGCCAATACTTTCACTGCCGCAGGGCCTTGCAGGGCCAGCAGGGCGCGTTCTTCGAACAGCGGTTCGATGGTGCATTGGTCGCCGATATGTGTACGCAGGTGCGCCAGGTCCTGGTCCTTGCAGGCGGCGTTGACCACCAGGAACAATTCGTCGTTGCCCAGGTTGGCGACCATCAGGTCGTCGAGGATGCCGCCTTGCTCATTGGTGAACATCGCATAGCGCTGCATGCCTACTGGCAGGTCGATGATATCGACGGGCACCAGGGTCTCCAGAGCCTTGGCGGCATTCGCGCCAGTGAGACGAATCTGGCCCATGTGGGAGACGTCGAACAACCCGGCCTGTTCACGGGTATGCAGGTGTTCCTTCATCACGCCCAATGGATACTGCACCGGCATGTCGTAGCCGGCGAAGGGCACCATGCGTGCGCCCAGTTCCAGGTGCAGGGCATGCAATGGGGTTTTCAACAGGGTTTCGGTGGACATATTCAACTCCTGAAAAACGTGCCGACGCGCTTGTGGGCGTCAGCACTCGATAATGTTGACCGCCAAACCGCCACGGGCGGTTTCCTTGTATTTGCTTTTCATGTCGGCGCCCGTTTGGCGCATGGTGCGGATGACCTTGTCGAGGGACACAAAGTGCTGCCCGTCGCCACGCAGGGCCATGCGCACCGCATTGATCGCCTTCACCGAGCCCATGGCATTGCGCTCGATGCACGGCACCTGCACCAGCCCGCCAATTGGGTCGCAGGTCAGGCCGAGGTTGTGTTCCATGCCGATCTCGGCGGCGTTTTCCACTTGGGACACGCTGCCGCCCAGCACTTCGCAGAGTGCGCCTGCGGCCATGGAACAGGCCACGCCGACTTCGCCCTGGCAACCGACTTCGGCGCCTGAGATCGAAGCGTTTTCCTTGTACAAAATGCCGATGGCGGCCGCGGTGAGCAAAAAGCGCACTACGCCGTCTTCGTTCGCGCCGGGGATAAAACGCATGTAGTAATGCAGCACGGCGGGAATGATCCCGGCCGCGCCGTTGGTGGGCGCGGTGACCACGCGCCCGCCATTGGCGTTTTCTTCGTTGACCGCCAGCGCATACAGGTTGACCCAATCGAGCACCGACAGCGGGTCGCGCAGCGCCGACTCCGGGTTCTTGCACAACTGCCTGTGCAAGGCCGCTGCCCGGCGCTTGACCTTCAAGCCTCCGGGCAAGATGCCTTCGTTGCGACAGCCGGCATCGACGCAATCCTGCATGACCTGCCAGATCTTCAACAAACCGCTGCGGGTTTCGGCTTCCGGGCGCCAGGCACTTTCATTGGTCAGCATCACCTGGCTGATAGACAGGCCATAGGTGGTGCAGTGGCCGAGCAAGTCCTTGGCGTGTCTGAACGGGAAGGTCAGGGGGGTAGCGTCTTCGACGATACGGTCGGCGCCCGCCGCGTCTTCATCCACCACGAAACCGCCACCGACCGAGTAGTACTCGCGGCTGCGGGTCTGGATGCCGGCGGCGTCAAAGGCACGAAAGATCATGCCGTTGGGATGATAGGCAAGGGGCTTGCGGATCATCGCCAGGTGTTCTTTCTCGTTGAACGCAATGCTGTGTTCGCCGAGCAGGTTGAGGCGCCCGTCACTGCGCATCTGCGCCAGGCGTGCAGCCACGGTTTCGGTATTCACGGTGTCCGGGTGTTCGCCTTCCAGGCCCAGCAACACAGCCTTGTCGCTGCCGTGGCCTTTGCCGGTGGCGCCCAGTGATCCGTAGAGTTCCACCTTGATGCCGGTGGTGGCCTCCAGCAGGTTGTCACGCTTGAGCCCCTCGACGAATCGAGCGGCGGCACGCATCGGGCCGACGGTGTGGGAACTGGAGGGGCCGATGCCAATCTTGAACAGGTCGAACACGCTAAGGGACATGGTTGTTCTCCGGTTTCTTATTATTTTCTGAAAGCCGACTCGGTCAATGTGGGAACCGGGCTTGCCCGCGATAACGGTGGGTCAGGCAACATCAC
The DNA here is from genome assembly GCF_021609665.1 of Pseudomonas sp. PA-1-3F. Taxonomy (NCBI): domain Bacteria; kingdom Pseudomonadati; phylum Pseudomonadota; class Gammaproteobacteria; order Pseudomonadales; family Pseudomonadaceae; genus Pseudomonas; species Pseudomonas sp. PA-1-3F. The sequence goes on from NZ_WJZD01000040.1 coordinate 26,385, forward strand.
TGTCGGCTGATACACCGCTATCGCAGGCAAGCCAGCTCTCACACTGGCCGCGTATCTCCCGTCAGATCAGGCGTAGCTCTCGATAGAAGGGCACGCACACACCAGGTTGCGATCGCCAAACACGTTGTCGACCCGGCCAACCGGTGGCCAGTACTTGCTTTCGATCAACGACGCTACCGGGTACACCGCTTGTTCACGGCTGTATGGGTGGCTCCATTCGCCTACCAGTTCCGCAGCCGTGTGCGGCGCGTTCTTGAGGGGGTTGTCGTCTTTGTCGAGGGTGCCGTTTTCTACCGCACGGATCTCTTCGCGGATAGCGATCATGGCGTCGCAGAAGCGGTCCAGCTCTTCCTTGGATTCACTTTCGGTGGGCTCGATCATCAAGGTGCCGGCCACCGGGAACGACATGGTCGGCGCATGGAAACCAAAATCGATCAGGCGCTTGGCCACGTCGTCCACGCTGATGCCGCTGCTGTCTTTCAACGGGCGCAGGTCCAGGATGCATTCGTGGGCCACCAGGCCATTGCTGCCGGTGTACAGCACCGGGTAGTGCTCTTCCAGGCGACGGGAAATGTAGTTGGCATTCAGGATCGCCAACTGCGACGCACGCTTGAGGCCGGCGCCGCCCATCATGCTGATGTACATCCAGGTGATCGGCAGAATGCTCGCGCTGCCGAACGGCGCAGCGCACACCGCGCCTTCCTTGCGTTCCATGGCGGCGTGGCCGGGCAGGAATGGCGTGAGGTGCGACTTGACGCCAATCGGGCCAACGCCCGGGCCGCCACCGCCGTGGGGAATGCAGAAGGTTTTGTGCAGGTTCAGGTGGGACACATCGCCGCCGAACTTGCCCGGTGCGCACAGGCCGACCATGGCGTTCATGTTGGCGCCGTCGATGTACACCTGGCCGCCGTTGTCATGAATGATCCCGCAGATTTCGCGAATACCTTCCTCGAACACGCCGTGGGTAGAGGGGTAGGTGATCATCAGTGCTGCGAGGTGCTCGCGGTGCTCGATGGCCTTGGCGCGCAGGTCTTCGATGTCGACGTTGCCGCGTGCATCGCAAGCGGTGACCACCACGCGCATGCCGGCCATGTTGGCGGTCGCAGGGTTGGTACCGTGGGCTGACGACGGGATCAGGCAGATGTCGCGACGTTCTTCGTCACGGCTCTGGTGATAGGCACGGATGGCCAAGAGGCCGGCGTACTCACCCTGGGAACCGGCGTTGGGTTGCAGGGAGATCGCGTCGTAACCGGTGGCCGCGCAGAGCATGGCTTCCAGTTCGCTGGTCAGTTGCTGGTAGCCGGCGCTTTGCGCGGCGGGGGCGAACGGGTGCAGGGCACCGAATTCGGCCCAGGTCACCGGGATCATTTCGCTGGCGGCGTTGAGCTTCATGGTGCACGAGCCCAGCGGGATCATGGTGCGGTCCAGGGCCAGGTCCTTGTCGGCCAGCTTGCGCAGGTAGCGCATCAGCTCGGTTTCCGAGTGATAACGGTTGAACACCGGGTGGCTGAGGATCGGCGACTGGCGCAGCAATGCGCTCGGCAGCGTGCTTTCGGTTGCAGCAAAGGCTGGCAGGGTTTTGCCGTCGGCGAAGATGGCCCACAAGGCTTGGATATCGGCCTGGGTGGTGGTTTCGTCGACCGACAGGCCAACGCGTTCGCCATCCACCACGCGCAAGTTGATGCGCTGGGCGCGGGCCTTGTCGTGCAGGGCTGCGGTGTGGGCGCCGGTGTGGATTGTCAGGGTGTCGAAGAAGTGTGCCTGCTCGACTTTCTGGCCCAGGGCAGTCAAACCCTTGGCCAGGATCGCGGTCAGTTGGTGAATGCGCTGGGCGATCTGCGTCAGGCCCTTGGGGCCGTGGTACACGGCGTACATGCTGGCGATATTGGCCAGCAGCACTTGCGCGGTGCAGATGTTGCTGGTGGCTTTCTCGCGGCGGATATGTTGCTCGCGGGTTTGCATGGCCAGGCGCAGGGCCGGCTTACCGAAGCGGTCTACCGACACACCGACCAGACGGCCTGGCATGTCGCGCTTGAACGCATCCTTGGTGGAGAAGTACGCCGCGTGCGGGCCACCGAAGCCCAGTGGCACGCCAAAGCGTTGTGCGCTGCCAATGGCGACGTCGGCGCCGAATTCACCCGGCGGCGTCAGCAGGGTCAGGGCCAGCAGGTCGGCGGCCACGGCGACCAGTGCGTTGGCGGCGTGGAAACGTTCGGTCAGTTCGCGATAGTCGAACACATCGCCGTTGCTGGCCGGGTATTGCAGCAGGGCGCCGAAGAACGGGCTGACGTCGGTCAGTTCGCGCTCATCGCCCACTACTACATCGATGCCCAGTGGTTCGGCGCGAGTGCGCAGGACGTCGAGGGTTTGTGGGTGGCTGTGCACCGAAGCGAAGAACGCGTTGCTGCTTTTGTTCTTGCTCAGGCGCTTGCAGAAGGTCATGGCTTCGGCGGCGGCCGTGGCTTCGTCGAGCAGGGAGGCGTTGGCAATCGGCAGGCCGGTGAGGTCGCTGATCAGGGTCTGGAAATTCAGCAGCGCTTCCAGGCGGCCTTGGGAAATCTCGGGTTGATACGGCGTGTAGGCGGTGTACCAGGCCGGGTTTTCCAGCAGGTTGCGCAGGATCGGCGACGGCGTATGGCAGTTGTAGTAGCCCTGGCCGATGTAGGTCTTGAACAATTGGTTCTGGCTGGCGATGGCCTTGATCTTGGCCAGGGCCTGGGCTTCGCTCAGGCCGTCTTCCAGGCCGAGCACGCTGGTGCCCTTGATGCTTTCCGGGATCACGCTGGCGCTCAGGGCTTCGAGGGAATCAAACCCCAGGCTGGCGAGCATTTGCTGCTCATCTTCCTGGCGCGGGCCGATGTGGCGGGCGATGAATTCGTTGGCGGTGGTCAGATTAACGGTCATGGCGCGCTCCTCAGGCTTCAGCGTTGGCTTTGATCAGGCGGTCGTACGCATCCTGATCCAACAGCTTAGCCACTGCATCGGCATCGGCGGGTTTAAAACGGAAGAACCAGCCTTCGCCCATCGGGTCTTCGTTGACCAGTTCCGGGCTGCCATCGAGCTTGTCGTTGACTTCGAGGACTTCACCGTCCAACGGCATGTACACACCACTGGCGGCCTTGACCGACTCCACGGTGGAGGCTTCGGCGCCCTTGGTATAAGCCTGCAACTCTGGCAGTTGCACGAAAACCACATCACCCAGCGCGTTCTGCGCAAAAGCGGTGATACCCACGGTGACGCTGCCATCGGCTTCGGCGCGCAGCCATTCGTGATCTTCAGTGAAACGCAACTCGCTCATGGAAACTCCTCAGGGCCAGAATCGTCTGGTGGACGGGATTGGAATAATGAGGAGTTGCTTAGCAATATCGCGGCCAATGTTATTAAGTCGTTATAGATCAACAGGTTAATAAATTTCGCGAGAAGGTTGGCTGAGTACGCTGTAGCGATTTCGCTACAGTCCGGTGCGTGAAAAAAAGCCTATGTGGATCAAAGCCTTGCATGGCGCGCAAAAAACAGGGTTGTAGCGATATCGTTACGCTGTAGCGCTTTCAGTACACGGAATGTCGTTCTCAGACCAAATCTGTAATGCGGTCTCTGTGGGAGCTGGCTTGCCTGCGATAGCGGTCTACCCGTCACTAAGGCGTTGGATGACCCGACGCTATCGCAGGCAAGCCAGCTCCCACAGTTGAACCGCGTTTATTCCGTCAGGGTTTGTTGGGAATGCCGTATTTGCGCAGGCGATGGGCGATAGCCGTGTGGGAGGTTTGTAGCCGGCTGGCCAGTTGGCGGGTCGAGGGGTAGCGGCTGTAGAGGCTTTCCAGCAGGCTGCGCTCGAAATCTTCCACGGCCTGTTCCAGGCTGTCGACTTCACCATCGCTCTGGCGCGCCACGGAGGTGCCGGCGATGTCCAGGTCACCGATGTCCACCAGGCTGCTTTCGCAGATGGCGGCAGCGCGGAAGATCACGTTTTGCAACTGCCGCACGTTGCCCGGCCAGTGGTTGCCCAGCAGGGCTGGATAGGTACCCGGCGCCAGGCGGCAGACCGGGCGCTGGATCTGCGCGCAGGCTTGCTGCATGAAGTAGCGCGCCAGCAGCAGGATGTCCTGGCCGCGTTCACGCAAGGGCGGCACGGCGACGTTGAGCACGTTGAGGCGGTAAAACAGATCTTCGCGAAAGGTGCCTTCGCTGACCATCTTTTCCAGGTCGCGGTGGGTGGCGCTGAGGATGCGCACATTGACCTTCACTTCGCGGTCGCCACCCACGCGGCGAAAGCTGCCGTCATTGAGAAAACGCAGCAGCTTGGCTTGCAGGTACGGCGACATCTCGCCGATCTCATCGAGGAACACCGTGCCCTGGTTGGCCAGCTCCATCAGCCCTGGTTTGCCACCGCGTTGCGCGCCGGTAAAGGCGCCAGGGGCATAGCCGAACAATTCGCTTTCGGCGAGGTTTTCCGGCAGTGCCGCGCAGTTCAGTGCCAGAAACGGCGCACTGTGGCGCGCACTGATGGCGTGGCAGGCGCGGGCCACCAGCTCTTTGCCGGTACCGGTTTCGCCTTGGATCAGCAGCGGTGCATCCAGTGCCGCCACCCGTTGCGCCCGCGCCTTGAGCGTGCGGATCGCCGGGGACTCGCCCAGCAGCGCATCAAACCCTTCGGCATGGTCATGGTGCAGCGCCGACAGTTGTTCGCCGATGCGGTTGGGCTGGTAGAGGGTGAGCAGGGCGCCGGCGTCGGTGATCGGCGTGGCGCCCAGCAGCAGGGTTTGGCCGTTGACGCTGATCTCGCGCAACGGCAAGCGAAAGCCCTGGTCCAGCAAGGTTTCCAGCAAGGCCGGATCATCGAACAGCTCGGCGATGCTCTCACCAGCCGGTTCACGCCCGTACAAGGCGATCAGCGCCGGATTGGCCAGCAGGATCTTGCCTGCACTGTCCAGGGCCAGCACCGGGTCGGTCATGGCCGCCAGCAGGGCATCGAGTTGCAGGTGGCGACGCTGGCCCGGAAGGATGTCGACGACCTTTACCGCTTGCACGCCGTGCACGCTGAACAACGCGTCGCGCAGTTCTTCGAGCACTTCGGCGCTGAGGGTCGGCGCATCGATATAGACATTGGGCGGCACCATCTCCACCGCATCCAGATTGAGATTGCGCCCACCGAGCAAGGCCAGGACTTCCTGGGTGATGCCGACGCGGTCGATGAAGCTGACGTGGATACGCATGGGGCGGATCTTGATTCTGGAGTGCTGAGGGTGGCCAGTATGCCTTGGAGCCGGTGGAGATCAAAATGTGGGAGCTGGCTTGCCTGCGATGGCGGTGGGTCAGTTACCGAAAATATCGTCTGACACGTCGCTATCGCAGGCAAGCCAGCTCCCACATTCGATTGGGGGGCAGGTTATTCCAGGTGTTCGGGTTTGACCGGGTCGCCGGATTTCATATCCAACTGCTGGCGCACATCCTCAAACATCAGGTCGTAATGCTTGTGCTGTGAACCGACGCTGCTATGGGTCTTGGGAATGCCGTATTTTTCGACAATCTTGGTCACATTGCTGGCGAAGTTATAGGCCTGGTCCTTGGGCAGGAAAAAGGTTTCCTTCATGTCCTTGCCCTGGATGCTGCCATGCAGGGTGAACTGCATGCCTTTGCCTTCGCGGTCATCCGTGACGACTTCGTAGTCCAGGCACAGGTCGTAGCTGACATCGTCCTTGTTCAGCGCGTGTCGCTCGATATGCAAGTGGCCGGGTTCAAAGATAGCCATAGGCGTTTCTCCTCAACTTCACAGGTAGGTGATGCCAGGTTTTGCCGTGCTGATGCGCGTGCCGGCGCTGCCCTGGACGATGGCTTCGATGTCCGAGAGTGAACCGATCACCGCGGTTTTGCCAGTCTGACGGGCGAACTCGCAGGCGGCTTGTACCTTGGGGCCCATGGAGCCGGCGGCGAAGCCGAGTTTTTCCATCTCGTCGGGGTGGGCCTGGCCGATGGCCTTCTGGGTGGGCTTGCCGAAGTCGATAAAGGCGGCGTTGACGTCGGTGGCGATCACCAGCAAATCGGCCTCCAGTTGCGTGGCCAGCAAGGAGGAACACAAGTCTTTGTCGATCACCGCTTCAATGCCGCGCAGCTTGCCGTCTTCGCCATACATGGTTGGGATGCCGCCACCACCGGCGCAGATCACGATGGCTTTTTTCTCCAGCAGCCACTTGATCGGGCGAATTTCAAAGATGCGTTTGGGACGCGGGCTGGCGACTACACGGCGGTATTTGTCGCCGTCGGGCGCGATGGCCCAACCTTTTTCGGCGGCGAGCTTCTCGGCTTCGGCTTTGGCGTACACAGGGCCGATAGGCTTGGTGGGGTTCTGGAAGGCCGGGTCCTTGGCGTCGACTTCGACCTGGGTGAGCAGGGTGGCGAACGGCACTTCGAAGTCCAGCAGGTTGCCCAGTTCCTGTTCAATGATGTAGCCGATCATGCCCTCGGTCTCGGCGCCCAGCACGTCCAGTGGGTAAGGCGAGACGCTGGTGTAGGCCGCTGCCTGCAATGACAGCAGGCCGACTTGCGGGCCGTTGCCGTGGGCGATCACCAACTCGTTGCCGGGGTGGATCTTGGCGATCTGTTCGGTGGCGATGCGGATATTGGCGCGTTGGTTGTCTGCGGTCATGGGTTCACCACGACGCAGGAGGGCGTTGCCGCCCAGGGCTACGACGATGCGCATACAGAATGTCCTTCTAGAATGATCGTTCCCACGCTCTGCGTGGGAATGCCCCACCGGACGCTCTGCGTCCGCTCTTGTGGCGCAGAGCGCCACTGGCTGCATTCCCACGCGGAGCGTGGGAACGATCAGAGTGGGGTTAGATATCCGCCAACGCCGACACCAGAATCGCCTTGATGGTATGCATGCGGTTTTCCGCCTGCTCGAAGGCAATATTGGCCGGCGACTCGAACACCTCTTCGGTCACTTCCACGCCATTGGCCAGGTGCGGATAGCGCGCCGCGATGTCCTTGCCGACCTTGGTTTCACTGTTGTGGAACGCCGGCAGGCAATGCATGAATTTCACCCGAGGGTTGCCCGAGGCTTTCATCATCTTGGCGTTGACCTGGTACGGCAGCAGTTGCTCGATGCGCTCGTCCCACGCTTCCACCGGTTCGCCCATGGATACCCAGATATCGGTGTGGATGAAGTCCACGCCCTTCACGGCTTCTTTCGGGTCTTCGGTGATGGTGATGCGCGCGCCGCTTTCCTCGGCAAAGGCCTGGCATTGCTTGATGAAATCTTCATGGGGCCACAGCGCTTTCGGCGCGCCGATGCGCACGTCCATGCCGAGCTTGGCGCCGATCATCAGCAGCGAGTTGCCCATGTTGTAGCGGGCGTCCCCGAGGTACGCGTAGCTGATGTCATGCAGCGGCTTGTCGCTGTGTTCGCGCATGGTCAAGGTGTCGGCGATCATCTGGGTCGGGTGGAATTCAGCGGTGAGGCCGTTGAACACCGGCACACCGGCGAACTTGGCCAGCTCTTCGACGATTTCCTGCTCAAAACCACGGTACTCGATGGCATCGAACATCCGGCCCAACACGCGGGCGGTGTCTTTCATGCTTTCTTTGTGGCCGATCTGCGACGACACCGGGTCGATGTAGGTGACGTGGGCGCCCTGGTCATGGGCCGCGACTTCGAAGGCGCAGCGAGTGCGGGTCGAGGTTTTTTCGAAGATCAGCGCGATGTTCTTGCCCTGCAAGTGCGGGCGCTCGGTGCCGGTGTATTTGGCGCGTTTGAGGTCGCGGGACAGGTCCAGCAGGTAATGCAGCTCGCGGGTAGTGTGGTGCATCAGCGACAGCAGGCTGCGGTTGCGCATATTGAAAGCCATGATGGAATCTCCTTAATAGTCGATAGGGTCGCGGATGATCGGGCAGGTCATGCAGTGGCCGCCGCCACGGCCACGGCCGAGTTCACCGGCGCTGATGGTGATCACTTCCACACCGGCCTTGCGCAGCAGGGTGTTGGTGTAGGTGTTGCGGTCGTAGCCAATCACCACACCCGGTTCCACGGCCACCACGTTGTTGCCGTCATCCCATTGCTCGCGTTCGGCGGCGAAGCTGTTGCCGCCGGTCTCGACGACACGTAGCGCCTTGAGGTTGAGCGCTGCGGCCACGGTTTCGAGGAAGTTGGTTTTCTCGCGCTGGATGTCGATGCCGTGGGGCTTGCTCTCGTCAGGGCGCAGGGTGAACGGCACGATCTGGTTGACTACTTCGGGGAAGACGGTGACCAGGTCGCGGTCGCAGAAGCTGAACACGGTGTCCAGGTGCATCGCGGCGCGGGATTTGGGCAGGCCGGCAACGATGACGCGTTCCACGGCTTTGTTCTGGAACAGGTTGCGCGCCAGTTGGCCGATGGCCTGGTGGGAGGAGCGCTCACCCATGCCGATCAACACCACGCCATTGCCAATCGGCATCACGTCGCCGCCTTCCAGCGTCGCGGCGCCATGTTCTTGGTCGGGGTCGCCGTACCAGATCTGGAAGTCCGCGTTGGTGAACTCAGGGTGGAATTTATAGATGGCGCTGGTCAGCAGGGTTTCCTGGCGTCGCGCCGGCCAGTACATCGGGTTGAGCGTCACGCCGCCGTAGATCCAGCAGGTGGTGTCGCGGGTGAACTGGGTATTGGGCAGCGGCGGCAGGATGAAACTGGCGTGGCCGAGAAAATCGCGGAACATCTCGATGGTCTTGCCACCGAAGCTGCTCGGCAGGTCGTCGGCCGATACGCCGCCAATCAGGTATTCGCTGATTTTGCGCGGCTCCAGGCTGCGCAGCCACGAGCCGACTTCATCGACCAGGCCCAGGCCTACCGTGTTGGCGGTGATCTTGCGTTCCAGAATCCAGTCCAGCGCTTCGGGGTTGGCGACGATGTCGGTGAGCAGGTTGTGCATTTCCAGCACATCAATGTCCCGCTCGCGCATCTTGGTCACGAAGTCGAAGTGGTCGCGCTTGGCCTGGGCCACCCACAGCACGTCATCGAACAGCAGCTCGTCGCAGTTGTTGGGGGTCAGCCGCTGGTGGGCCAAACCTGGGGAGCACACCATGACTTTGCGCAGTTTGCCGGCTTCGGAATGTACGCCGTACTTCACTTTTTCCGTGGTCATTACAGATCCTCCAGTGAACAACAATTACAGGGTCAGGAAGCCGTCGTAGAGCCCATAGGCCGCCACCAGGGCGCCAATGACCACTGCGGCGAAAATCAGCTTCTCGACGGGGGTGAAAATCGGTTTGCCCAGTTCACGCTTGGCCTTGGCGAACAGGATCGCGCCGGGGGCGTAGAGCAGGGCGGAGAGCAGCAGGTATTTGGTGCCGCCGGCATACAGCAGCCAGATCGCATAGATCAGGGCGATGGCGCCGATGAACAGGTCTTTCCTGCGCTCTTTGAGGGCGTTCTCGTAGGTCTCGCCGCGCACCGCCAGCAGCAGGGCGTAGGCCGCCGACCACAGGTAAGGCACCAGGATCATCGAGGTGGCGAGGTAGATCAGTGACAGGTAAGTGCTGGCGGAAAACAGCGTGATCACCAGGAATATCTGCACCATTGCGTTGGTCAGCCACAGGGCGTTGACCGGCACGTGGTTGGCGTTCTCCTTGCGCAGGAACTCCGGCATGGTGTGGTCCTTGGCGGCGGCGAACATGATCTCCGCACACAGCAGCACCCAGGACAGCAGCGCGCCGAGCAGGGAGATGATCAAGCCCACGCTGATCAGCACCGCGCCCCAGTGGCCCACCACATGCTCCAGCACGGCGGCCATCGACGGGTTTTGCAGCTTGGCCAGTTCCGGCTGGGTCATGATCCCCAGGGACAGCACGTTCACCAGCATCAGGAACAGCAGCACGGTGATAAAGCCGATCACGGTGGCCTTGCCCACGTCGCTGCGTTTCTCGGCACGGGACGAGAAGATGCTCGCGCCTTCGATGCCGATAAACACCCACACGGTGACCAGCATCATGTTGCGCACCTGGTTCATCACACTGCCCAGGTCCGGGTTTTTCACGCCCCAGATGTCGGCGGTGAAGATGTCCAGCTTGAACGCGAACAGCGCGATGAGCACGAACAGCAGCAGCGGCACCACCTTGGCGACGGTGGTTACCAGGTTAATGAACGCGGCTTCCTTGATGCCGCGCAGCACCAGGAAATGCACGGCCCACAACAGCACTGACGCAGCGATCACCGCCGTCGGGGTATTGCCCTCGCCAAAGACCGGGAAGAAATAGCCCAAGGTGCTGAACAGCAAGACGAAGTAGCCGACGTTGCCCAGCCAGGCGCTGATCCAGTAACCCCAGGCAGATGAAAAACCCATGTAGTCGCCGAAACCGGCCTTGGCGTAGGCGTAGACCCCGCCGTCGAGGTCAGGCTTGCGGTTGGCGAGGGTCTGGAACACGAAGGCGAGGGTCAACATGCCGATGGCGGTAATCACCCAGCCGATCAACACCGCACCGACATCGGCGCTGGCGGCCATGTTTTGTGGCAATGAAAAGATACCGCCGCCAATCATCGAGCCGACGACAAGTGCGACCAGGGCGCCTAGTCGAAGTTTTCCGGGAGTTTCAGACATTGCATGACTCCAATGCAGGAGAAGAGAGACCACAGAATAATTCCGTGCGCTAATCAAACAGCTGACTCAGATCACTTCATTGGCACATTCCATTGTGAATTAACGACTTAGGGTGAGGTTTTTGCGGGCGAACAAGTCCCGCAAAGGCGCTTGATAGAGCGCTCTTTGCTTTGTGGTTAATCATTTGGTCGAGGACATGGGTGTTGACGCTAGTTCGTATTTGCGAATGTGCAAATTTTTTGTACGTTGTTTGACTATCGCTTCATAATTAACGTATTTAAATTCTAAATAAGCCTAAACTTCCTACCTTTACATATCCTTATGTTATGACAACGTCATTAATCTGAATTACTTATGTGCGCAGTTGTCGCCCAACCGTTTATTTCGAGGAAGCTGCATGACCCAACCCGCCCAGAAACTTCGGCTCAGTGCCCTGATTGCCCTGGTGGTGGGCTCGATGATTGGCGGCGGCATCTTTTCATTGCCGCAGAACATGGCTTCCCGTGCCGAAGTGGGGGCCATCTTGATCGGCTGGGCGATCACCGCCATCGGCATGCTGACCCTGGCCTTTGTGTTCCAGACGTTGGCGAACCGTAAGCCCGAACTGGACTCCGGGGTGTATGCCTACGCCAAGGCGGGTTTTGGCGATTACATGGGCTTTTCATCCGCCTGGGGTTACTGGATCAGTGCGTGGATGGGCAATGTCGGTTATTTCGTCTTGCTATTTAGCACCCTCGGCTACTTTTTTCCGGCGTTCGGCCAGGGCAATACGCCGCTTGCCATCGGCTGCGCGTCGCTGTTGCTGTGGGCCGTACATTTTCTGGTGATGCGCGGGATCAAAGAGGCAGCGTTCATCAATCAGGTGACGACGGTGGCGAAGATCGTGCCGCTGCTGATGTTTATCGTGATCGCCGCCGTTGCATTCAAGGCGGATATTTTCACCCGCGATATCTGGGGAATGGGTAACCCGCAGATGGGCAGCGTGGTCGAGCAGGTGCGCCACATGATGCTGGTCACGGTGTTTGTGTTTATCGGGATCGAAGGCGCCAGTGTGTATTCGGCGCGGGCGCGGAAACGCTCGGACGTGGGGCGCGCCACTGTGATTGGTTTCGTGGGCGTGCTGGCCTTGCTGGTGCTGGTGAATGTGTTGTCCCTGGGCATCATGAGCCAGCCGGAGCTGGCGCAATTGCAGAACCCGTCTCTGGCCGGTGTGTTGGAGCATATCGTCGGGCCTTGGGGCGCGGTATTGATCAGTATCGGCCTGGCGGTTTCGCTGCTCGGCGCGTTGCTCTCGTGGGCGCTGCTGTGCGCGGAAATCCTCTATGCCACCGCCCAGAACAAGACCATGCCGGCGTTCCTGAAGAAGGAAAACGCCAATCAGGTGCCGGTCAATGCCTTATGGCTGACCAACGTGATGATCCAGGCATTCCTGGTGATCACGCTGTTTTCCGCCAGCACCTACACCACCCTGATCTACCTGGCTTCCTCAATGATCCTGGTGCCTTATTTGTGGTCGGCGGCCTATGCGGTGCTGTTGAGCGCGCGCGGCGAAACCTATGCAGGCTGGCAGCGCCGGCGCATGAAAGATCTGCTGGTGGGGCTGGTTGCCCTCGGCTACGCGATTTGGCTGCTGTATGCGGGGGGCTTGAAGTATTTGCTGCTGTCGGCGTTGCTGTACGCACCGGGTGTGATCCTGTTTGCCCTGGCCAAGCGCGAGCAGGGCCAACCCTTGTTTACCACCGTGGAAAAAGGCATTTTCAGCGGCGTGATCGCGGGCGCCGGGTTAGCCGCGTATGGGCTGTATAGCGGGGTATTGTCACTGTGAGACTGGCGTATCAACCGCCCTACGACTGGGCGGCGATGCTGGGGTTCCTATCGGCGCGGGCGATTACCGGGTTGGAAGCCGTGGACGCCGGGGTGTATCGGCGCAGTATCAGTGTGGCGGGCCGACATGGCTGGGTCAGCCTCGAACCGGGCGTGGGGGATTGGCTGGAGGTGACGGTCGACTTTCCCGAGCCTGCAGCGATGCCTGAGATCGAGCGGCGCTTGCGCAGGATGTTTGATCTGGATGCGGTGCCTGAGGTGATCAACGCGCAATTGTCGCAAGACCCCCTGATGGCGCAACTGGTTGCGGCCCACCCTGGCCTACGGTTGCCAGGCACCTGGGACGGGTTGGAACTGGCGATTCGTGCAGTGCTGGGCCAGCAGATCACCGTGGTGGCGGCGATTCGCCTGGCGGGCAAGTTGGTGGCGCAGTATGGCCAGACCCTGCAAACCCCGCACGCCGGTATTACCCACCTGTTTCCGACACCTGAAGTGTTGGCTGCGGCGGACCTGACTACCCTGGGCATGCCCAAGGCGCGGGGCCGTACGTTGTCTGGTGTGGCCCAGGCGCTGTTGGATGACCCACAGCTTTTCGAACCCAAGGCTAGCCTCCAGGACGGCGTTGCAAGGCTAGTGGCATTGCCGGGGATTGGAGAGTGGACCGCGCAGTACATCGCCATGCGCCAGTTGCGCGAGGCGGATGCGTTTGCGTCGGGGGATATCGGGCTGATCAATGCTTTGGCGGCTTTGGAAGGTGGGCCGGTATCGGCGCGGCAGTTATTGGCGCGTGCCGAGGCGTGGCGGCCGTTGAGGGCGTATGCGGCGCAGCATTTGTGGACAACCCTGTAGGAGCGAGCTTGCTCGCGAAAAACCTGAGAACGCCGCTGTGTATCAGGTTTCCCGCGTTATCGTTGGCGACCTTCGCGAGCAAGCTCGCTCCTACAGGGTATTAGTCACCACTGAGGCCGGTGCGAACCCAGTTCCACCGCCGGAAAATCCCACTGCAACGGCGTGCCACTGATGCTCAGCGGGGCTAGCAGCCGATGAGCCTGGCCCCAGGCTGTCTGCTCCACCACCAGGCCTTGGTCATTGATATCTTCTTCGCGCAATGCCGCTTGCTGTGACACTTGCCCGGCCTCCACCAGCAACTTCGCCGTACGCGCCAACGACAAGCGCGCCGAACCGCCGCGTCCGGAGTCCAGGCGCTCGGCCAACGCCCGGATCGCACTGGCGGCCATCAAATAGCCGGTGGCGTGATCCAGCGCCTGCACCGGCAGCGGCAGCGGTTTATCCGTCTGTTTCCAGGCCATGCCCGCCTCGGCAATCCCGCTGCTCATCTGCACCAGGCTGTCAAAGCCACGCCGATTACGCCATGGGCCGCTCCAGCCGTAGGCGTTGAGGCTGACGTCGATCAGTCCGGGGGCGATGTGCTGACGTTCGCCAAGGGTATAACCGAGTTGCTCCAAGGCATCGGCGCGGTAACCGTGGAACAGGATGTCGGCGTCCTTGAGCAACGCTTCGAACACTTGCCGGTCGTCGTGGCTCGTTAGATCCAGGCGGGCGCAGCGTTTACCCAGGGTCATTTCCGGGACGACGCCAGGTTCGTTCCAGGTGGGCGAGTCGATGCGCAGTACGCTGGCACCCAAGCCGGCGAGGAAACGACTGGCCACCGGGCCGGCCAGCACCCGGGTCAAATCCAGCACCTTGATGCCGGCCAGTGGGCGCGCTGCGGAACCGAGCCAGGGTTTGTCGGTGCCGCGTTCGAAGACCTGACGCTGGATCAACGCTTCGGCGTTTACCGCCAAGCCTTGGGGATGCTGCTGCCAGGCTTGCCAGCTACGCATCTGCGCCGCACAACCGCCCGCATCGACAACCGCCTGTTCCAGTTCGGCGGCTTTCCAGGTCGCGACTCTACTCGCCATGGCTGCGCGATCAGCGGCAGGCCCCAATACCCGCTCGGCCGCTGCGCGGTGATGGGGCGCGTTGGTGTGCAGACGGATCCAGCCATCCACGCTGGCGTAATCACCCGCTACCGGGTCCCACAAAGGCGGCACTTGCCACCCCACGGGACGAATCGACGAGGAGAACCACAACGAGGCCAGGCGCCGATCCACGCTGACGCTGGGCAGGCGCCCGGTTTGTTGCTCAATCAACTGGGCGACGGCCTGGCCCGCGGCGCCGATGCTGGCGGCCGCCAGGTCTGTCACGGCGAAGGTCGAGGGCAAGGCGCCGGCCTGGGTCTGGGGCAGTGGGGCGTGCGGTAAAGCGAGTGCGGCTTGGATGGGAGTCAGCAGGTCTGTCATCAAAGGCCCTCCGTAAGAGAAGGGCCACTATAGAAGATCATCCCACCGGTGTGGCAACCCCAGGGATCAAGGGCAGTTCGATGCTGGCGATAAAGCCGCCATCGGGATGGTTGGCCAGGATCAGGTTACCGCCATGGCGCTCGGCGGCGCGACGGGCGATGGCCAGGCCCAGGCCATGGCCTTGGGCGGTCTGGCCTGGCGCCCGGTAGAACGGCTCGCCCAATTGGCTCAGGTGCTCGGCTTCAACGCCGGGGCCGTGGTCGCGTACGCTGATCAGAATGCGCCCGCCTTGATGCTGGGCCTGCAATTCAATCGGTTCGCCCACCGGGTTGAAGCGCTGGGCATTGCGCAGCAGGTTGTCCACGGCGCGTTCGATCATGGTCGGCCAGCCTTTAAGCTGCAAGTCATTGGCAGTCGTCAGTTGCACCACTTGCTCGGGGGCACTGAGTTGGGCGTCCTTTTGCAGCGTTTTAAGCAACGGGGTGAGGTCGATGTCTTCGGCGCTGGCGTTGTCGGCGTCGACCCGCGCCAATACCAGGATCTCGCTGATCAAGGCCTCCAGTCGATCGCATTCGCGGGTCAGGCGCGGCCAGAGTTTTTCCCGTTCTTCGGGGCTGGCGCGTTCGGCCAGGGCCAGGGCGATACGCAAGCGCGCCAACGGCGAGCGCAGTTCGTGGGACACGTCGCGCAGCAACTGGCGCTGGCTGCCGATCAGGCTTTGCAGGCGTGCGCCCATGCGGTTGAAGTCGTTGGCCAGCACGCCGAACTCGTCGCGCCGATTGGCCAGTTGCGCCAGGCTGTTCTGTTGATAAGTGGTTTGCCCCAGATCATGCACCGCGCCGCGCAAACGGCTGAGTGGGCGGGTGATGGACAAGGTCACCAGCAGGCTGAACAGGGTCAGCACCACCAGGGTAATCGCCAATGCACTGAGCGGCCACAGCAGGCTGCTGCGGTGCCAGGCGTCCAGCTCCGGGTGAGGAATACGGTAGATCAATAGGTAGGTGTCGCCGGTTTTGGCGCTGGTGTACTCGGCGGTCAGGCGTCGCCACGGCAGGTGGCCGTCCTGGCTGTCGTTCTGGCGGGCTTCGAACGCGGCGGCGCGGCGCGGGAAGGTGCCGCGCACCACCGGGTCGCCGCTTTCGTTAAGCACTTGCACGTCGATGTGGTACTGGCGTTTGCGCTGCTGCAGCAACTCCTGGGCGGCGTCTTCGCCCTGGGTTTCGTAGAGCTGCGTCCACTCTTGGGCCAGGTTGTTGAGGCCAGGGTGGCGGCTGAGAATCCAGGCATCCTGGTTGAGCATGTGCCCAAGCAGGATCGACAAACCGGCAACCAGGGCGATGGCCAGCCAGAAACTCGCCAGGATACGCCAGAACAATGAACGCACAGGAAACCCTCAAACAGGAAAAGCCCAGCGGCGCGAACCACTGGGCTGGGGTGAAGCTAGGTCATTATTGCGCTTTTTGCGCTTGCTGGGCTTTCCAGGCCTGGAACTCTTTCCATTCGGCGCGGCGTTCGGCTTGTTTCTTGACGATTTCGTCGTACTTCTTCTGCTGGTCGGGCTTGAGCACGGCACGGATATCGGTCTGGGTTTTCTGCTTGCCGGCGGCGATTTCGTCCTGCATCGCCTTCTGGTCAGCGGCTGGCAGTTTGTCCAGGTACTTTTTGACCAGGTCTTTGCGGGCGTGCCATTGGTCACCCATCAGCTTGCGGATCTGCTCGCGCTGTTCCTTGCTCAAGTCCAGCTGGCTGAACGGGCCGCCTTTGCCACGCGGACCGTGTTCACCGTGGCCTGGGCCGCCCATCATGTGGCTTTCAGGACCACCCATCGGGCCTGGGCCTTCCGGCATTGCCATGGCAACGGTGGGCAGGGCAGTGGCGAACATCAAAGCGATAAGGGTCTTGCGCATGGTGATTCTCCTGTCTCTATTCCGGTGAGTCCGGATGTGAGTAGGTTACGCAGCGCAAGGTCAGCGGCGGTCAGGGGAGGGTAAAGCTTCGGTAAAGACGGGTTTGATAGGAACTGACAAAACCCTCGAGGCTGATGAGAACGCGGGTGGGAGCTGGCTTGCCTGCGATAGCGGTGTGTCAGTCACCCTCATGCTAACTGGCCCACCACTATCGCAGGCAAGCCAGCTCCCCCAGGGTTGAGCGTGATGTTTAGAGGCTGTAGTAGTAACCACGACTACGCAGCGCCACGATCCGTGGCCGGCCATCGGGGTGTGGGCCGATCTTTTTACGCAGGTTGCTGACGTGCATATCCAGGCTGCGGTCATACAGGGTCAGCTTGCGGCCCAGGGCGATCTGCGCCAGTTCCTGTTTATCCAGGGGCTCGCCGGGCTGACGCAGCAATGCTTCGAGCAGGCGGCTTTCGGAGACGGTGAGGGCGAACTCCTGTTCATCGATGCTGACCACGCCGCGCACCGGGCTGAAGCACAGGTCCCCCAGTTCCAGCTGGGTCGATACCGCGGCCGGGTGGCTGCGGCGTAATACGGCGCGCAGGCGCGCCGTCAGTTCGCGTGGGTCGCAAGGCTTGGCCAGGTAATCGTCGGCGCCCAGTTCCAGGCCGAGGATGCGGTCCAGGGGTTCGCCCCGGGCCGAGAGCATCAGCACCGGCAGCTCCGGGTGGTCGTTGCGCAATTGCTTGAGCAGCTCCAGGCCGCTGCCGTCGGGCAGCATAACATCCAGTACGACGGCCGCCGGCGCACTGTCGGCCAGGGCTTTTCGGGCACTCAAGCCGTCATGGCAGGCGCGTACCTGGAAACCTTCCTGGCTCAACCAACTGGTCAGCAGCTCACAGAGCTCCTGGTCATCATCTATCAGTAACAGCTCGCTCATGACTCACTCAATTTAGCCATTGTCGGCGGCGAAGGCCCCACCGGTGACGCCGTGAGCCATTAGGAGTGCGCCGAAACGATTAGGTTCGACGCAGCCAGGCTCAAGGCAAGACTTGCTTGAACGGCTTGACCACTACATCGGCGTAGACGCCTGCTGCGACATAAGGGTCAGCCTTGGCCCAGGCCTGGGCGTCGGCCAGGGAGGCGAACTCGGCGACGATCAGGCTTCCGCTGAAACCCGCGTCGCCTGGGTCGTTGCTGTCGACGGCCGGGTGCGGGCCGGCCAGTACCATGCGGCCTTCGGCTTGCAGCTGTTTGAGGCGCTCGACGTGGGCCGGGCGTACGCTCAGGCGTTTTTCCAGGGAGTTGGCAACGTCGGTGGCAATGATGGCGTAGAGCATGTCAGTCCTCGGTTTTCGGTGTGGTGTCATGCAGGTGGCGTGACAGGTAGATGCCCTGGCCGATCAAAAACAATACGGTCATGCCCAGGCTGCCAAACACTTTGAAGTCGACCCAGTAGTCCTGGAAGGTGAAGGCCACGAACAGGTTGGCGGCGCCGCAGAACAGGAAGAACACGATCCAGGCCACGTTCAGGCGCCCCCACACCGGCTCCGGCAAGGTCAGCGCATGGCCCATGATCCGCTTGATCAGCAGGCGGTCACCGATGAAGTGGCTGCCGATAAACACCAGGGCGAACAGCCAGTTGACCACCGGGGCTTTCCATTTAAGGAAGGTTTCGCTGTGGAAGGCCAGGGTGAGGCCGCCGAACACCAGGCAGGCGACGAGGGTGAGCCATTGGCTTTTTTCCAGCTTGCGCTGCGAGATGAAGATGGCGCCGTACACTACGATAGAGCTGATGATCAGTACGGCAGTGGCACTGTAGATGCCCCCGAACGACAGCTCGTGGCCGGCGATTTCGATGACCCTGGGGTCGAGTTTGGTAACGATGAAAAACAGCAACAGCGGGATGAAGTCGATGAATTGTTTCACAGTAAGAGCCAGAAGCTGGATGTGTCGGCATAATAACAAACATCCTTGGTTGCGATAGCGCCAGCTGACTTGAGGTTACACACCCCCGTGAATGTTGATTTGCACTGCCACAGCACGGCCTCCGACGGCGCCCTGGCGCCCGCGGTACTGGTTGCGCGTGCGTTTGAAAAAGGCGTGCGAGTTTTGGCATTGACCGACCATGACACCCTTGAAGGCCTCGACGAAGCCCGCCAGGCCGCGCACTCCCTGGGTATGCAGTTGGTCAACGGCGTGGAATTGTCCTGCACCTGGGGCGGCGCCACCATCCACGTGCTGGGCTACGGTTTTGATCAAAAGGCCCCGCCCTTGGTGGCGGCGATTGCCCAATTGCACGATGGCCGCTGGCTGCGGTCCGAAGAAATAAGCCGCAAGCTCAGCCTTAAAGGCATGCCAGGTGCCCTCGACGGTGCCCGTGCTATCCAGCAGGAATTGGGCGACAGCGGCAACGCACCGGCCCGTCCGCACTTTGCCGACTGGATGGTGCGTGAAGGCTATGTGAAGGATCGCGCCGAGGCCTTTCGCAAATGGCTGGGCGCCGGCAAGTTGGGCGATGTGAAGCTGCACTGGCCAACCCTGGAAGACACCGTCCAGACCCTGCGGGCCTCCGGGGCCTGGGTGAGCCTGGCGCATCCCTGGCATTACGATTTCACCCGCAGCAAGCGCCGCAAGCTGATCAGCGACTATATTGGAGCGGGTGGTCACGCCATCGAGGTGGTCAACGGGCATCAACCCGCCGAACAGGTCGGCAGCCTGGCGATCCTCGCCCGCGAATTTGGTCTGCTGGTCAGTGCCGGCAGTGACTTTCATGGCCCAGGCGGCTGGTCCGAGATTGGCGAATATCGCCAGGTCCCGGAAGATCTGCCGCTGTTGTGGGGGCGATTCAAGCATGACCCCATTATTGCCACCGTCTGAACAGGTAGAGCACGTGAGCCAATTCTTCCAGATTCATCCGGAAAACCCTCAGGCGCGCCTGATCAAACAGGCCGTGGAGATCATCCGTGCCGGCGGCGTGGTGATCTATCCGACTGATTCGTCCTACGCCATTGGCTGCCAGATCGGCGACAAGGGCGCGGTGGAGCGAGTAAGACGCCTGCGCCAGCTGGACGACAAGCACAACTTTGCGCTGATCTGCAGCGACTTGTCCCAGCTCGGGCTGTTCGCCAAGGTCGACACCGGCACCTTCCGCCTGCTCAAGGCCCACACGCCGGGGCCCTACACCTTCATCCTCAACGCCACCCGCGAAGTGCCGCGCCTGTTGCTGCACCCGAAGAAGCGCACCATTGGCCTGCGCGTGCCGGAACACCCGATTGCCCTGGCGCTGCTGGCCGAATTGGGCGAACCGCTGATGAGCGTGTCGTTGATCCTGCCCGGCGAAACCGAGCCGTTGTACGACCCTTACGAAATGCGCCGTTTGCTGGAAAAGCACGTCGACCTGATCATCGACGGCGGCTACGGTGGCAACAAGGCCTCCACGGTGATCAACCTGGCCGATGGCGAGCCAGAAGTGGTGCGTGTGGGTTGTGGCGATCCGGCTCCGTTCATGGTCGAGGCCTGAATGTCAGCCGTGGAAGCCGCTGATCCCCAGGCTGGCGCCCAGCAGGAACTGCCGTTTGCCATGGTGTATGGCCAGGCGGTCATGGAAATGCCCCTGGACCTGTACATCCCGCCGGACGCCCTGGAGGTGTTCCTTGAAGCCTTCGAAGGCCCGCTGGACTTGCTGCTGTACCTGATCCGCAAGCAGAACATCAACATCCTTGACATTCCGGTGGCAGAAATTACCCGCCAATACATGGGCTATGTCGAGCTGATGCAGTCGGTGCGCCTGGAACTGGCCGCCGAGTACCTGGTGATGGCGGCCATGCTCGCCGAGATCAAGTCGCGCATGCTGTTGCCGCGCTCGGAGACGGTGGAAGCCGAAGAGGATGACCCGCGCGCCGAGCTGATCCGCCGCCTGCAGGAGTACGAACGCTTCAAGGCCGCCGCCGAAGGCATCGACGGCCTGAGCCGTGTGGGCCGTGATGTGGTGGTGCCCAAGCTCGACGCTCCCGAGGCGCGCGCGCGCAAGTTGCTGCCGGACGTGAGTCTGGAAGAATTGCTGATGTCCATGGCCGAAGTACTGCGCCGCGGCGATATGTTCGAGAGCCACCAGGTCAGCCGTGAAGCGCTGTCCACCCGCGAGCGCATGAGCGATGTGCTGGAACGTCTCAAGGGCGGTGGGTTTGTGCCCTTTGTCGAGTTGTTTACTGCCGAAGAGGGCCGACTGGGCGTGGTGGTGACCTTTATGGCGATCCTTGAGCTGGTGAAGGAGTCCTTGGTCGAGCTGGTGCAGAATGAGCCTTTTGCGGCTATCCACGTGCGGGCGCGAGCCGAATAACGAGCTGAATCGATGAATCTGACTGAACCCCGCGAACTGGCCCCTTTGCTGGAGGCCTTTCTTTTGGCCTCGGGCAAACCGCAATCTCTGGAGCGCCTGTTCGAACTCTTTGAAGAGGCCGAACGCCCGGAGCCGCCGGTCTTCAAGAAGGCCTTGGAGATCCTGCGCAAATCCTGCGAGGGCCGTGCCTTTGAACTGCGTGAAGTGGCGTCGGGTTACCGCCTGCAGATCCGTGAGAAGTTTTCACCGTGGGTCGGGCGTTTGTGGGAAGAACGCCCGCAGCGCTACTCCCGGGCGATGCTGGAGACCATGGCGCTGATCGCCTATCGCCAGCCCATCACCCGGGGCGAGATCGAAGATGTGCGTGGTGTGGCGGTCAACAGCCATATCGTCAAGACCCTGCTGGAACGTGAGTGGATCCGCATTGTTGGCTACCGCGATGTGCCGGGCAAACCAGCCATGTTCGCCACCACCAAGGTGTTTCTCGATCACTTCAACCTGAAAAACCTTGACGATTTGCCGCCCCTGGCCGAGCTGCGCGAAATGGAGGCCGAGCCGGTGCTCGACTTCGACGACGCACCGGTGCCGCAAAGCCTGCAGGAACTGGCCGACGCCAGCGCCGAGCCGGAGGAGCCCAAGGACGAAACCAGTTTCCATACGTTGTTGCTGGAGCTGGACGACATGGAGCAGGGGATCAAGACCGACTTCGACGATTTGCTGCGTGATGGTGCGGCGGAGCCAGAAACCCAGGTGAACGTTGAATCCGAGCCTGAGGTCGAAGCCGAAGACGATGTGCTTGGCGTGGCCCAAGCCCGGGAAAAGCTCCTGGCCGCCGTCGCCGCCCTCGAACAGCCGCCCCTGAGTGACGAAGAAGACGAAGCTCGGGCGCTGGCCGAGGCCATCGAGAACGAACGCCGTCAGCTCGAAGACTGACCGGCTCTGACGTTCACCGCGCAACCCATGTGGGAGCTGGCTTGCCTGCGATGCAGACGCCTCGGTCTCTCAGATGCAAGGAGGTGATGCCATCGCAGGCAAGCCAGCTCCCACAGAGGATCGACCATGAGTGCCATGAAAGACCCGTGCATCAGCATCTGCAAATTCAACGATGACATCTGCGTCGGCTGTGGCCGCAGCAAGCGTGAAATCCGTGCCTGGAAGAAGCTCGATAAAGCCGACAAGCGCACGGTGCTGGCCGAAGCCGAGCTGCGATTGCTGGCCCTGGGGGCCACCGGTCGGCGGAAAAGCAAATGAGCTGGGCGTTATCGACTAGTCTGTGATGCGCAACACGCGCCATGCGCGTATGATTCGCGGCCCCTTGCCGACCTATTCGGCCAAGGCCCCGCTTTCAATACCCTCAGGCCACGCCTGAATCGACCCACCGGGAGGTGCTTACGATGAATGACCAAGACCAGAAAGACCAGGAAATCGGCCCAGCAGGCGAAAAACTGCAAAAAGTGCTGGCGCGTATCGGTGTGGGCTCGCGCCGCGACGTCGAAGCCTGGATCACCCAGAAGCGCATCAAGGTCAACGGCGTCGAGGCAACCCTCGGCCAGCGCGTCGACCTGCACGATGCAATCACCATTGATGGCAAGGTCATCAAGCGTGAAGAGGCCGCCGAATCGGTGCGCCGCGTGATCATGTACAACAAGCCCGACGGCGAGATCTGCACCCGTGACGACCCGGAAGGCCGTCCGACCGTGTTCGACAAGATGCCCAAGCCTAAAGAGGGCCGCTGGATCAACATCGGTCGCCTGGACATCAACACCACCGGCTTGCTGATGTTCACCACTGACGGTGAGTTGGCCAACCGCCTGATGCACCCGTCCTACGAGATGGACCGTGAATACGCCGTGCGTGTACGTGGTGAAGTCGATGACGAGATGATCGAACGCCTCAAGGCGGGCGTGGTGCTCGAAGACGGCCCGGCCAAGTTCACCGACATCAAGCAGGCGCCGGGTGGCGAAGGTTTCAACCACTGGTACCACTGCGTGGTGATGGAAGGCCGTAACCGTGAAGTGCGTCGCCTGTGGGAGTCCCAGGGCCTGGTGGTCAGCCGCCTCAAGCGCGTGCGTTTTGGTCCGGTGTTCCTGAACTCCGACCTGCCGATGGGCCGCTGGCGCGAAATGAGCCAGTACGAAGTCGATATCCTCAGCGCCGAAGTGGGCCTGACGCCGGTTGCCATGCCGCAGATGAACGCCAAGAGCAAAGACAAGCTTGAGCGTATGCAGCGTAAATCGTCGCGCCCAGTGCCACGTACCGAACGTGTTGCTCGCACCCTGCGCCCTGCGCTGGATGCACCGGCCACCGGCGGTCGTATCTCGCGTCAGCCGCACATTGAAGGTGAACGCCGCCCCACCACACCATCGCGTCAAGAAGGCGAGCGTGCGCCACGTACGCCGCGTCCTGCTCCGGCGGGTGGTCGCAGCAACCGTGGTGAAGCGGATCGCCCGGCCGACAACGCCAGCACCAAGCGTCCAGCCAAGCCAGCGGCGAACAAGCGCCCTGGCCCGAAACTGGTCGCCGATGAGCCGTCGGGCAAGCGCCGTGGCGCACCGGCCGGTTCCGGTCAGCGCCCTGGTTTTGGTCGCAAGAAGCCGCAGTGATGCGCTAAGTGCTGCGCGAAAACGCCAACCCTAGGGTTGGCGTTTTTTTTGCGATCTACATTCGAAATGCAATCAACTGTGGCAGCTGGCTTGCCTGTGATAGCGGTGGGCAAGCCCTAATGCCAGTCAGTTAAGACAGAATCGGCAACTGTGGCGAGGGAGCTTGCTCCCGCTGGGGCGCGAAGCGGCCCCAAAAAAGGGACTGCTACGCAGTCCAGCGGGAGCAAGCTCCCTCGCCACCAATCACATGGGGTCGGCTCTAGCTCCTTACTGCTGTCTCTTATATCAATCTGGCGCTGCCGACGATATCTTGTTTGTGGTGGTGTCTGTGTGTGTCGGGCGTCTTT
>NZ_WJZD01000041.1:0-47208 GCF_021609665.1 Pseudomonas sp. PA-1-3F
GTGCAAGGGCGGGTGTGATACTTGAAGTCGACGATGATTATCAGAGACTGATATGCTCGGTCGGAATTACATCTCGGGATTGAACATGAAGCGGTGCATCGTTGGTATTCATCGACCAAATGGCGCGGGCCATCATCGACCGAGGAGCGAGATGCCGCAGATTTGGTTCAGTTCGTTGGCGTCGCTTGCTGCTGTGCTCTCAGACGACAACCGTCGTTTGCTGCGATTAATCCATGAGAAGCACCCGAAATCATTAACAGAGCTGGCTGAACTCAGCGGCCGTAAGGTCCCGAATCTGTCACGCACCTTGCGTCTAATGGCGGATTACGGTCTGGTCTCGTTGCAGCGCAATGTCCGGGACGTCCAACCGACCGTACTGGCTATCGAGTTCTTGGTCGTATTGGATTGATGGGCATGAACATGAGAGGGAACACGATGGTCAGGATGTGGATGGTACGCGGCGAAGGTGGCAGCCTGTACGATGCTTTTCGGGAGCGCGGCATTGCAGCCGTGGGCTGGAACCAACTGGCGGCACATGCCAAGCCTGGAGTCGGACGTAAACAGTTGATCGCTCGGTACCAGTCCATTGAACCCCAGGCAAAACAAGGGACGGTTATCTCGGGCGCATCTCAAGTCTGGCGGTTCGTCAATGACATACAGGATGGCGATTGGGTCTTAACCTATTCGCCGGCTAATCGACTGTATTCAATTGGCAAGGTCACCGGTCCGGCCGAGCACCATCCCGAGTGGGGCGAGCAAGGTATGCCGCTGGTGCGCAAGGTGCAATGGCAAGAGCAGGACCTGCCGCGCGACAATTTGGGCACCAGCACCAAAAACAGCCTGGGTTCGACCCTGACCCTGTTCGAGGTGCCGTCCAATGCAGCAGCGGAAGTGCTGGCCGCGCTGAAGGGTAAACCCGCGCCAGCAGTGGAAAATGAATCCGAGGATGTCATTGCCGATCCACTCTCCGATATTGGATCGCAGGCACTGGAGCGTATCAAGGACCGGGTCAATGAACTGGACTGGGACGACATGCAGCAACTGGTCGCTGGCATCCTGCGCGCCATGGGCTACAAGACCCAAGTGTCTCCACCTGGCTCAGACCGTGGTAAGGACATCGTAGCCTCGCCCGACGGTTTTGGTTTCGAGCATCCGCGGATCGTGGTGGAGGTCAAGCACCGAAAGGGGCAGATGGGCAGCCAAGAAGTACGCAGCTTTCTTGGTGGCCGCCACAAGGATGATCGCGGGCTGTACGTCAGTACTGGCGGTTTCACCAAGGACGCTCAATACGAAGCCGACCGCGCCTCGATACCGCTGGCGATGTGGACACTAGACCATGTGGTCCGCGCATTGATCGAACACTACGACGCCACCGACGCCGAGACCAAACGAGTCGTTCCGTTGAAACGGTTGTATTGGCCTGCTTGACGCTATACACATAATTTCTTCTGGCGTGTACTCCCATGTGAGCCAGGCCCTTTGAACTAGGAAAACCGTATGACCAGTACCCAACAAAGAGCCGCCCTGCGACGTCAAATCTGGGCCATCGCCAATGACGTGCGTGGCGCAGTCGACGGCTGGGATTTCAAGCAATATGTGCTCGGCACCTTGTTCTATCGCTTCATCAGCGAGAACTTCGTTGACTACATCAGCGGTGGTGATAGCACGGTCGATTATGCTGCCATGGAAGATGACAATCCGCTGATTTCCGCTGTCAAAGACGACGCAATCAAGACCAAGGGCTATTTCATTGCGCCCAGCCAGTTGTTTAGTAACGTCGCCGCCAAGGCCAGCACCAACGATAGTCTGAACACCGATTTGGCACGCATCTTTGCCGCCATCGAGGGTTCAGCCAATGGTTACGCCTCCGAGCAGGACATCAAAGGCCTGTTCGCTGACTTCGACACCACCAGCAATCGCCTGGGCAGTACTGTTCCTGACAAGAACAGGCGCTTGGCGGACGTGCTCAAGGGAGTGAGTAAGCTGGAGTTTGGCAGCTTCGATGCTAGCCATATCGATTTGTTCGGCGACGCCTACGAATTTCTTATCTCCAACTACGCCGCCAATGCCGGTAAGTCCGGCGGGGAATTCTTTACCCCGCAGCATGTGTCCAGGCTGATCGCCCAACTGGCCATGCACAAGCAGACCAGTGTCAACAAGATCTACGACCCGGCATGTGGCTCAGGCTCGCTGCTGCTGCAAGCCAAAAAGCACTTCGATGCTCACGTTATCGAGGATGGATTCTTCGGTCAGGAGGTGAATCACACCACCTACAACTTGGCGCGGATGAACATGTTTTTGCATAACATCAACTACGACAAGTTCAACATCCAGTTGGGCGACACGCTGCGTAATCCGCACTTTGCCGATGACAAGCCCTTTGATGCCATCGTGTCCAACCCGCCCTATTCGGTGAAATGGATCGGCAGTGATGACCCCACTTTGATCAATGACGACCGGTTTGCGCCGGCCGGCGTGCTAGCGCCCAAATCCAAAGCGGACTTCGCCTTTGTTCTGCATGCACTCAGCTACCTTTCGGCCAAGGGCCGCGCTGCTATCGTCTGCTTCCCCGGTATTTTCTATCGGGGCGGTGCCGAGCAGAAGATCCGCCAATACCTAGTTGACAACAACTATGTGGAGACGGTGATTTCGCTGGCACCCAACCTGTTCTTCGGCACCACCATTGCCGTGACCATTCTGGTGCTGGCAAAAAACAAAACTGACACCGACATCCAGTTCATCGACGCCAACGCGCTGTTCAGGAAAGGCATCAACAACAACTCGCTGGAAGATGCGCATATCGAGCTCATCATGCGGGTGTTCGACAACAAGGAGAATGTCGATTATTTCGCGCAGTCAGTGCCGTTAGAGAAGGTAGCCGCCAACAACTATAACCTGTCGGTCAGCACTTATGTGGAAGTCAGGGATACCCGCGAAGTAGTGGATATTGCAAAGCTCAATGCCAAGCTAAAAACCACCGTCGCCCGAATCGATCAGCTGCGTAGGGATATTGATGTCATAGTCGCGGAGATTGAAGGTGAGGAGTTGGAGGCATGAGCAGCGTTAATTATTTAGACACGCTGCTGGATGGGGCGGCGGTGGAGTGGAGGGCGTTGGGGGAAGTAGCCAAAAAAATTTCGTCTGGCGGAACTCCTAAAACTGGAGTCGCGGAATTTTGGGAAGACGGCACAATTCCTTGGATGAGTTCGGGTGAGGTTAATTTAGAAACGATATATAAAACCGAAAGCTTTATTACCGAGTTGGGAATGAGAAATTCCAGCGCCAAGTTCGTTCCAAAGAAATCACTCGTGATTGCGTTAGCGGGGCAAGGTAAAACTCGTGGGAAAGTTGCAAGGACAAGAATTGAGTTAACTACCAATCAGTCACTCGCATCGGTTACTGTTGACGAAAAAATTGTTAATTCTGACTATCTGTACCACTTCTTGAAAACTCAATACGAGAGTTTGCGAAAAATATCTTCGGGAAGTGGCGCTCGTGGCGGTCTTAACTTACAGATGATTTCAAACTACAAGTTCCCCATTCCCTGCCCGGATATGCCGGGAAAGTCGCTTGAGATTCAGGCCGAAATCGCACGAATATTGGATACTTTTTCTGAGCTGACCACCGAGCTAACCGCCGAGCTAACCGCCCGCAAACAACAATACAGCTATTATCGCGACCGGTTGTTGAGTTTTGAGGAAAAGGTAGAAGTGGAGGTGGAGTGGAGGGCGCTGGGGGATATTGGCGAATTCATTCGTGGGAAGCGATTTACGAAAGCTGATTACGTCGAAGAAGGTATTAGCGTCATCCACTACGGTGAAATTTACACCCAATATGGTGTGTGGGCCGATCACGCGTTTTCAAAGGTTCGAGATGACATGGCTGGTTCGCTGCGCTATGCCGAGCCAGATGACGTTGTTATAGCCGGCGTTGGTGAAACCGTGGAAGATGTAGGCAAGGCTGTCGCGTGGCTAGGAACTCAGAGGGTGGCCATTCACGACGATAGCTATGCTTTTCGTCACTCGATGAATCCAAAGTATATTTCCTACGCGATGCAAACAGCTTCATTCAATTCTCAGAAGACGAAGCATGTGTCTAGCGGAAAAGTTAAACGCCTACTCATCGAGGGTATAAAAAAAGAAGTGCTGATCCCTGTTCCATACCCCGATGATCCTGAAAGATCGCTAGCGGAACAGGCTCGCATCGTCGGCGCTCTGGACAAGTTTGACACCCTCACCAACTCGATGAGCGAAGGCTTGCCCCGCGAGATCGAGCTGCGCCAGAAGCAATACGAGCATTACCGCGATTTGCTGCTGAGCTTTCCCAAGCCGGAAGAGACGGTGGCCTGAAATGAGCAAGACGTTGACCGAGATCGCCGAGCAGTTAAAGAGCGCCAACAAGAAGGTCCAGCTGATCTATGCCTTCAACGGCACGGGCAAGACACGCCTGTCGCGCGAGTTTAAACAGTTGGTCGCAAAGGGCGACGGTGAAGAGGCGTTTGATACGCCGGCGGTGTCGCGCCACAAAATTAT
This sequence comes from Pseudomonas sp. PA-1-3F, assembly GCF_021609665.1. Taxonomy (NCBI): domain Bacteria; kingdom Pseudomonadati; phylum Pseudomonadota; class Gammaproteobacteria; order Pseudomonadales; family Pseudomonadaceae; genus Pseudomonas; species Pseudomonas sp. PA-1-3F. The sequence continues at coordinate 4,533 of NZ_WJZD01000041.1, forward strand.
CTACTTCAGTGCTTTTACCGAAGACCTGTTCTATTGGGATAACGACTTGGCGCTGGATACTGAGCCTAGGCTGAGGATTCAGCCCAACTCATTCACGGACTGGCTGCTAGCGATGCTTCGTGACCTAGGGCAGGACGGCAACATTGCTAGATACTTCCAGCATTATACAAGCGACAAACTTACCCCACATTTCAGTGCAGACTTTTCGGAAGTCACTTTTACGCAGGAGCGCGGTGACGACCAAAGCTCGGGGAATCTTAAGATTTCCAAGGGTGAAGAAAGCAATTTTATCTGGAGTATTTTTTACACGTTGCTGGACCAGATCGTCAGCACGCGCAATGTGCCTGAGCCGGAGGACCGTGAGACGCGGGAGTTCGATCAGTTGGAGTATGTGTTCATTGATGACCCGGTGAGTTCGCTGGACGAAAACCATCTTATTGAGCTGGCGGTCAATCTTGCAGGGCTGATCAAGGCCTGTCCCTCGGACCTGAAATTCGTCATCACCACCCACAGCCCGCTTTTCTACAACGTGCTGCACAATGAGCTTGGCCTCAGCAAGGGTGGCAAGAAAGAGGGTTGCTATTTACTGGGCCGTCTGGATGACGGTAGCTTTGATTTGTGTGTCAAGTACGGCGACTCCAACAAGAGTTTTTCTTACCATCTCCACTTGCGGCAGACCCTTGAGCAAGCAATTGCCGCTGGTCAGGTACAGCGCTATCACTTCACCCTGCTGCGCAACCTCTACGAAAAAACTGCCAGCTTTCTGGGTTATCCGCAATGGTCGGCGCTTTTGCCTGACGACAAGCAGGCTTACCTAAACCGCATTATGCAGTTCACCAGCCACAGCACGCTCTCCAATGAGAGCGTCACTGAGCCAACCCCGCAAGAAAAGCAGACGGTCAAGTTGCTGCTGGACCATCTGTTGGCCAACTACGGCTATTGGCAACAGGAAGAGGCGCCGGGCGTCTGATCGAGTGACGAGATTTGTTGTCGTGACGTTGGAAAGGAACAACGCATGGGCGAAATAACCCGCACCAGAGATTACTGACAGGCGCTGGCTACCATCAAGCAGCATGTTCAACGCTCGCAGAAGGCCTGTGGGTTCAGCCGGAGTACATTGGCAAGCTCAATTTCTAGCTGTCCGCCGTGGACGACCAGTTGCGTGCCGCAGATGACCAGCCGACCATTGGCGTGATCCTGTGTAAAGACAAGGACAAATTGGATGTGAAGTGCGCGTTGAGTGATATCCACAAATCAATGGGCGTTAGCTCATTCATCACCAAGGACATTCCACTCGAAGTGCAGTTGCAATTGCCGACAGTGGAGCAAATTGTAAGCGAACTCGCACAGAAACCTGGGGAGACCCCAAGCAATGACTGATTACAAGACCATCGCCGAGTCCAACGCCTTCATCGTGCTCGACAGGTTCGTCAGAGAATGGAAAGTTGCCGAGAGCTACCAGAGCGAAGGCGATCTTGAGCGCGAGTTCATCCAGGATCTGGTCAATCAGGGCTATGAGCATTCCAGCGGGCTGAAGACGATGCCAGCCCTGCTGGCCAATGTGCGCACACAGTTGCAGGCGCTGAACGGCGTCGAATTTTCCAACGCCGAGTGGGCGCGCTTCGTGGAAAGCTGGCTGGATAAGCCCAGCGACAGCATCCTCGACAAGACCCGCAAGGTTCACGACGACCATGTACACGACTTCGTGTTCGATGACGGGCGTATCCAGAATATCTATCTGCTGGACAAGAAGAACCTGGCCCGCAACAAGATGCAGGTTATCAAGCAGTTCGAGCAGGCGGGCAGCCACGCCAACCGTTACGATGTGACTATTCTGGTTAATGGCCTTCCGCTGGTGCAGGTGGAGTTGAAGAAGCGTGGCGTGGCGATCCGCGAAGCCTTCAATCAGGTGCACCGCTACAGCAAGGAGAGCTTCAACACCGAGCATTCGCTGTTCAGGTATCTGCAGCTGTTCGTGATCTCCAATGGCACCGATACGCGCTACTTCGCCAACACCACGCGGCGCAACAAGCACAGTTTCGACTTCACCATGAACTGGGCGCAGGCCGACAACAGCCCGATCAAGGATCTGGAGGACTTCACCGCGACCTTCTTCCAGAAGCGCACCCTGCTCGATGTACTACTCACCTACTCGGTATTCGATGTCAGCAACACCCTGCTGGTGATGCGCCCGTACCAGATTGCCGCCACCGAGCGCATCCTGTGGAAGATTCGCAGTGCCAGGCAGGCCAAGCGCTGGAACGGCACCGAGGGCGGTGGTTATATCTGGCACACTACCGGCTCGGGCAAGACGCTGACCAGCTTCAAGGCTGCGCGCCTAGCCACCGAGCTGGAGTTCATCGACAAGGTATTCTTCGTGGTGGATCGCAAGGATCTGGATTACCAGACCATGAAGGAGTACCAGCGTTTTTCACCCGACAGCGTCAATGGCTCTGAAAGCACCGCAGGCCTCAAGCGCAACCTGGACAAGGACGACAACAAGATCATCGTCACCACCATCCAGAAGCTTAACAACCTTATGAAGACCGAAGGTGACCTGCCGGTGTACCACCAGCAGGTGGTGTTCATATTCGACGAGTGCCACCGCAGCCAGTTTGGCGAGGCGCAGAAGAATCTGAAGAAGAAGTTCAAGTGCTTCTATCAGTTCGGCTTCACCGGCACGCCGATCTTCCCAAAAAATGCGCTGGGCGCCGATACAACCGCTAGCGTGTTTGGCCGCGAGTTGCATTCCTATGTGATTACCGATGCCATCCGTGACGAGAAGGTGCTCAAGTTCAAGGTGGACTACAACGATGTCCGTCCACAGTTCAAGGCTCTGGAAGCCGAGCAGGACGAGAAGAAGCTCAGCGCTGCGGAGAACCGTCAGGCTTTGCTCCACCCGACGCGCATTCGCGAAATCTCGCAGTATCTGCTCACGCATTTTCGCCAGAAGACCCATCGTTTGCAGGGCACAAACAAGGGCTTCAACGCCATGTTCGCGGTCAGCAGCGTTGATGCTGCCAAAGCGTACTACGAGACGTTGCAGAAACTGCAGGAAGGCAGCGACAAGCCGCTGCGCATCGCCACCATCTTCTCCTTCGCCCCCGATGAAGAACAGGACGCCATTGGCGACATTGTCGATGAAAGCTTCGAAGTATCGGCAATGGATAGCACCGCTAAAGAGTTCCTGAGCACGGCGATTGCTGACTACAACGCGTTGTTCAAAAGCAGTTTCGGCGTGGACAGCAGGGGCTTCCAGAACTATTACCGCGACCTGGCAAAGCGTGTGAAGGATCAGGACATCGACCTGCTGATCGTAGTAGGCATGTTCCTGACCGGCTTTGATGCACCAACGCTCAACACGCTGTTCGTCGACAAAAACTTGCGCTATCACGGCCTGATCCAGGCCTTTTCACGTACCAACCGCATCTTCGATGCCACCAAAACTTTCGGTAACATCGTCACCTTTCGCGATCTGGAGCAGGCCACGGTCGACGCCATCACGCTGTTCGGCGACAAGAATACGCGCAACGTGGTGCTGGAAAAAAGTTATAAGGAGTATATGCAGGGCTTCACCGACACGATGACCGGTGAGGCGCGGCGTGGCTTCATGGATGTAGTGACGGAGCTGGAGCAGCTTTTTCCCGACCCAGCGAACATCATCAAGGAATCGGAGAAGAAAGGTTTCGTCAAGTTGTTCGGCGATTACCTGCGCGTGGAAAACGTGCTGCAGAACTACGACGAGTTTGCCGCGCTCAAGGCGCTGCAGACGGTCGATATCAGTGATGCTCAGGCCTTGGAAGCATTTAAGCTTGAACACCACCTGGATGATGAGAAGCTAGCCGAGCTGCAGACCATCCGCCTGCCTTTCGAGCGCAAGGTCCAGGACTATCGCTCCACCTACAATGACATCCGGGATTGGCTGCGGCGAGAGAAAGCGGGTAACGAAGTAGGCAAGTCCACCATTGACTGGGACGATGTGGTTTTCGAGGTGGACCTGCTCAAGTCGCAGGAAATCAACTTAGATTACATCCTCGAGCTGATCTTCGAGAAGAACAAGAAAGTCAAGGGCAAGGCGGAACTGGTCGAGGACATGCGCCGGGTGATTCGTGCCAGCCTGGGCAATCGCGCCAAAGAAAGCCTAGTGGTGGACTTCATCAACCAGACCGAGCTTGATGGGATTGCTGACAAGGCTAGTGTGATCGACGCATTTTACACTTTTGCCCAATCAGAACAGCGGCGCGAGGCGCAAGAGCTGATCAACGATGAGGAACTGAATGAAGGGGCAGCTAAACGCTACATCGCCACTTCTCTAAAAAGGGAGTTTGCTAGCGATAATGGAACTGAGCTTAATGCGATCTTGCCAAAAATGAGTCCCCTTAATCCGAAATATCTTCAGAAGAAGCGAGCTGCCTTCCAGAAGATCGCCGCTTTTGTTGAAAAATTCAAAGGTGTAGGTGGAAATTTATAATGTAGCAGCAGGGCTAGTATATGGATCGAACCAAGTGCTCTCAGACAGCCCATGCGCTGAGATGCAGTTTGATTGACAATTCGCCCGATGCTTTGTCCTCATATAGTGCTTCCTCCCTGGCGTCAGAAAAGGGGACAGTTTTAGTTTCACCCACGCTGAAGTCGCAGAGTTATTGGCGAATGTCCCAGCGGCGAAACTTAGCAGCGCTGGCAGCTTGCCGCCGTTGGAGCAAGTATTGCAGGCCATCGTTAAGCGGCGTAACACAGCGGCCGTCGATAAGACGCTGCTGGCACTGCACAAACGATTCCGAAGGAAATTTGCCGTTCGGCTGGAGGCATTGCTAAAACACTAAATCGTCGCCCACAAAAAAGCCCCACATCTCTCAACCTGGGGCTCTTCCTTTTCACATCTGGTGCACCCGGCGGGATTCGAACCCACGACCCCTGCCTTCGGAGGGCAGTACTCTATCCAGCTGAGCTACGGATGCTTGTGCGGGCGACATCATACCCATGTCGACCTGATGCGTCCATTCCGGCATTTCCCCCGCCCCCTGTCGTCCATTTCCGACAAAAAATGGCTAATCGCCACCCTCATTCACAACTCCCCGCGCCGCACGTCCCTTTGTTTGCTTTGCTCTTGTGGCTTTAACCCGCTTCCACGCCGCAATTCCTCAGGTGAACGCATGCATTCCAAAGGAACCGTGATGCTCGATCTCCCGCTCAGACAAACCCTGCTGGCTCGCTCCGATTTGTTTCGAGGTATGCCGGAGCATCTCTTGCGCTACGTGGCCACCCATATGGTGGAGCGCACGCTGGATGATCGTGAGCTGTTGTATTTCAAGGATGACACCCTCGAATTCATTGCGCTGGTGGTGGAGGGGCGGATTTATTCGGTGGTGCATGGGCCCGATGGGCGCGAGCAGATTATCGGCAGTACCGGGGCCGGGCAGGTGGTGGGGGAGACGGCGTTGATCAAGGATCATGGGCGCGAGTCTTCTACCTTTGCCAGCGGGCCCACGCGTTTGTTGCAGTTGGGTAGCCGGCATTTTGCTGTGTTGTTTGAGGAGCCGGTGTTTCTGCGGCGCCTGTTGATGCTGATGATGCTGAGGTTACTGCACGCCATCGAGTTGCTGGAGTTGGTGTGCCTGCATCGGCTGGAGTCGCGGTTGGCGCGGTTTTTGTTGGCCAACCTGGGTGAGATCGACCTGGCGTTGGCCTTGCCCAGTGTGTCGTTGCCCGCAAGCCAAGGGGTGTTGGCGTCGATGCTGAATACCAGCCGGCCCAAGCTGAATGTGCAGCTGCAAGTGTGGCGGCGCAGTGGGGTGATCAGCGGCGATCTGGAGCGCATGGTGATCAATGATGTCGAGCAGTTGCGGCGCAAGGCTTTTGCGCTGAATTAGTTGTGGCGGTGTTCCCCAGGTAACAGCGTACCCCCGTCGAGCCCTCGCAGACTGGCGCTTCATCAAGGATGCACAGGAGTGCTGGCGATGGGGATGACTGTTCAGTTCAAGGATCAATGGGCCGCCGATGACCGTTTGTTCGAAGCGAGTTGGCGCGCTGTGCACGGCGAGCTCAGGCGCCGGGCGTTGCGGAGGGCCAAGGGCAATCTGGATCAGGGCCAGGAGTGGTTGGCGGCCACGGCGATCAAGGCCCTGTTGTTTTTTCGGCGCTCGCCGGAGCGCATTCGTGACCCCGAGGGGTTTCTGTTTCTGGTGCTCGATCATGTGTTTCTCGACAGCCTGCGGCGCAGCAAGCGCGAGGGGCGGCTGTTCGATGATTCGGTGGACCTTGAACACGATCACCTGGCCGCGCTCGCCGCGCCCTGCGCTTCGGTGCTGGAGCGGGTGGAATGTTATGAGCGCCTGGAGCAGATCGAGGCGCATGTTGCACGGTTACCGCTGTTGCAGCAGCGCTTGTTCGAGATGCGTTTTGTCGACGACCTGCCTTACCCGCAAATTGCCGCCGAGCTGCACGTGAAGCTGCCGCTGGTGCGCAAGCGTGTGCAACTGCTGCGCAGTGCCTTGCGCTGAAGGCGATTCACAGACGTTGGCGTGGGGCGTTCTAGTGGTATGAGCGCAGCACGCCGCCGCTATCCACACCCAAACCTGGGTGAATGCCATCAAGGAGAGATGTATGACAGAGGTCAACAGCCAGATCACCGACGCGGTCACTCAAACCAACGTCAAGGTGGTGGCCGAGGCGCCAGCCCAGGCCATCGCGTCCCTGTACCAGGTGGCCAGCAGCGCGGCGGGCCTGTCGTTGCAGAACGCGGTCAACAGCCAGCAGGCGATGAATCAGATTTCCAACGCGGTGATCTCCAAGGCCGTGGCGCTGATCATGCAGATTGGCGAGAAGGGCTGAGCCCTCGGGAGATCGATTATGTCGTGGTTCAGCAGAAAGAAACCCGCCGCCTCCCAAGCAACGCCCGCCGCCGACCCACCTGCGTCGGCGCCCGCCGCACCGGCCTCGCGCTCGATCATGGCGCGCATGAACGAGCACCTGCTCAACCAGGTGAGCACGCCGTCATCCGACAGTACGGCGGCGCTCAATAGCCAGATCGTGCAGGCGGTGCAGTTCACTAACGCGCAGAACTTTGCCTATGCGCCGGCGCAGATCGCGGTACCGGCCGACATGATGATCAGCCAGGCGGCCGGGCTGGTGGCGCAAGCGGCGGCGGGGTACTTCGACGGGGTCAGCAAGATCGCCCTGGCGGCCCAGGCCGTGCTGCTCCAGCAAATGACCGAGAACATCGTCAAGGACAACCTGCCGGCCGCTGCCGAAGACGCCTTGGGCGCCCTGGCCACCGACCTGCTGGTGGGCGCCGCTGCCGCTGTGGCTGCCGCTGCCGGTGCAATGGAGGCCGAAGCCGCCAGCGTGGCCATCGACAAGATCGACCAGAGCATCGCCAAGTACGCCGACACCTTGGCCAACCGGGCCGCGCCAGCGGCCTGAACCGAGCACAGCGCTTCGGCGTTCTGCTGGAGCGGTGCAACAGCAACTTGAAAGCAACTTTTCTTGAGTGAGGAGCGACATCATGGACGTTGGAGATCTTATTTTTTCGGTGAAGCAAGAAGATGACAGTACGACGCGGGCTTTCATCAAAGCCGGTCAGTTGGTCAAAGCCAAGGTGTTCTCACAGGACACGACGTATCTGAATGTGGTCCACCCGGCAATTGCGGTGAGCAAGACCATGGTGATCGAAAGCGTCGGCACTGGCCTGGCGTTGACTGACGTGAGCCTGGAAAAACCCCCTCGCACCGCCATGGTGTTTTCCTGCCGTGACACTGAGCTGGGGTTTGCGGCGGCGCTGGCGGCCAAGCAGTTTTATTTCGACAAGCTCGGCGATGAAATCGACGGCAGTTATAGCGCGTGGAACGCGATGCTTTCTGCATTCAAGAACTGGAAGGCCAACGACACCCTGCAGGCTCGGATCAATGAGTCGATAGCGATAGGCAGCGGTTCCTTTTGCTCACAATTCGCGGCCAACGCTTATGAGGTCGGCAACCTCTACAACGCGGCCAATCTGGTTCCGCCACCGCCGGCCATCTTCAATCGGCAACCCTCAGCGATGACACCGGCAGAGCTCGCGACGTTCTGTGCTGCGTCGCCGCGTTTTTTCTTTGCCGGTTTCTGGGAAGACGGCAGAGAGGTGCGGCTTTAGCGGCCCTTTTGCAGGCGACGTAAAACCCAAGGAGATCGACATGGCACCCCCTTCCACACCTTCGGTCCTGTCCACCGACGACCGCCAACGGCTCGAAGCGATGCTGCGCAACCCGCAGATTTTCGCCGGAACGCCCCAGGCCATCGTCGACGAAACCCTCAAGCGCGCTACCGAAGTGCTTGCGCAATCGAAGGCCAACGAACAAGCGCTCAAGATCGCTGCCCTGCAACGTGAAGCGGCCCTGCGCCAGGTGTTGGACGGCGCAGCTCCCGACCAGGATGCGCAACGCAAGGAAGTGCAGGCATTGATCCAAGGGTTGATCGCCCAGATTGAAGCGGCGCTGGGCCCCGCAGCGAAACCCTAAACCAGGTTTCACAGCGCCTGTTTCGCAACGTTCATTGATGAACACGGAATGCACCGTGTACTAAATAAGGAAATTGATCATGCCATTAGTCAACGAGCAAATTACCGACGCGGTCACCCAGACCAACGTCAAAGTGGTGGCCGAATCGCCTGCGATGGCGATGAGCACTATCTATCAATCCATGGCGCAGGCCACGGCGATTCTGTTCCAGAACGCGGTGTCGGCCCAGCAGCAGCAAAACACCCTGGCCCAGGCGGCCACCAACCAGGGCGTGATGCAGATCTACAGCGTCGATACCACCGCAGGTGCGGCGGCCACCGAGAAAGTCGCCCAGGGCGGCGTGTCGGATAACCTCACCAGCCTGTTGACCGTGCTCAAGTCGTTCCAGCCGTAAGCACTGAGCAATAACGGATGTTGTTCTTTCTCAACCCAGGAGTTTCAACCATGAGTACAGTCAGCCCGCAAATCACCGATGCCGTCACTCAGACCAACGTCAAGGTGGTTGCCGAATCACCCGCGATGGCCATGAGCACCATTTACCAATCCATGGGCCAGGCCACGGCAATCCTGTTCCAGAACTCGGTCTCGGCCCAACAGCAACAAAACACCCTGGCTCAGGCGGCCACCAACCAGGGCGTGATGCAGATCTACAGCGTCGACACCACCGCTGGCGCCGCCGCCACCGAGAAAGTCGCCCAGGGCGGCGTGGCCGACAACTTGACCAGCCTGTTGGCCGTGCTCAAGTCGTTCCAACCTTAAACTGCAGAGCCCCCAGCAGCCCCGGCGCCCACAAGGCTCCGGGGCTGTTGTCGTGTGGGCACTTGATCCGAAAGATGAATCAGATGCGCCATAATCGTTCTTTTTTTCGAACAGACTATTGCCCTGTACCCCCATTGATCCTAGGATTCGTTTGAGATTTCAAACGCTCTGTCTCCCGTGCGCTTTTCACCTATCCTGGCGTGCTGGACTGATTTCCCTGACGGCAGCCCAGGTTGATGTCGTGTAGGAGCGAGCTTGCTCGCGAAAATCGTTAACGATGACGTCGCGCTTCTGGTTTTACGCGGCGCCTTTGAATTTTTCGCGAGCAAGCTCGCTCCTACAAAGACATCGCCCACAAGGCGCCTTTCAACAACTCTAATTCGCTCCGCGTGCGCGCGGTGCTGTTAAGGAAAGCCGACATGCAGCTTAAAGACACCCAGTTGTTCCGCCAGCAAGCCTTTATCGATGGCGCTTGGGTCGATGCGGACAATGGTCAAACCATCAAGGTCAACAACCCGGCCACGGGCGAGATTCTCGGCACCGTGCCGAAGATGGGCGCCGCGGAAACCCGCCGCGCCATCGAAGCCGCCGACAAGGCCCTGCCTGCCTGGCGCGCACTCACCGCCAAGGAGCGCGCCAACAAGCTGCGCCGTTGGTATGAGCTGCTGATCGAAAACCAGGACGACCTCGGCCGCCTGATGACCCTCGAACAAGGCAAGCCGCTGGCCGAAGCCAAGGGCGAAATCGTCTACGCCGCTTCTTTTATCGAGTGGTTCGCTGAAGAAGCCAAGCGCATTTACGGCGACGTGATCCCCGGCCACCAGCCCGACAAGCGCCTGATCGTGATCAAGCAGCCTATCGGCGTGACCGCCGCCATCACCCCGTGGAACTTCCCTGCGGCGATGATCACCCGCAAAGCCGGCCCAGCCCTGGCCGCCGGTTGCACCATGGTGATCAAGCCGGCCTCGCAAACCCCGTTCTCGGCCCTGGCCCTGGTTGAGCTGGCGCACCGCGCCGGTATCCCCAAAGGCGTGCTCAGCGTAGTCACCGGCAGCGCTGGCGACATCGGCGGCGAGCTGACCAGCAACCCCATCGTGCGTAAATTGTCCTTCACCGGCTCGACCGAAATTGGTCGCCAACTGATGGCCGAATGCGCCAAGGACATCAAGAAAGTCTCCCTGGAGCTGGGCGGTAACGCACCGTTCATCGTGTTCGACGACGCTGACCTGGATAAGGCCGTCGAAGGCGCGATCATCTCCAAGTACCGCAACAACGGCCAGACCTGCGTCTGCGCCAACCGCCTGTACATCCAGGATTCGGTGTACGACGCCTTCGCTGAAAAGCTCAAGGTGGCGGTGACCAAACTGAAGATCGGTAACGGCCTGGAAGACGGCACCACCACCGGCCCGCTGATCGACGAAAAAGCCGTGGCCAAGGTGCAGGAACATATCGCTGATGCCCTGAGCAAAGGCGCCAAGTTGTTGGCCGGTGGCAAGGTGATGGAAGGCAACTTCTTCGAGCCGACCATCCTGGTCGACGTGCCGAAAAACGCCGCCGTGGCCAAGGAAGAAACCTTCGGCCCGCTGGCGCCGCTGTTCCGCTTCAAAGACGAAGCCGAAGTGATCGCCATGTCCAACGACACCGAGTTCGGCCTGGCTTCCTACTTCTACGCCCGCGACCTGGGCCGTGTGTTCCGTGTGGCCGAGGCCCTGGAATACGGTATGGTCGGCGTCAACACCGGGTTGATCTCCAACGAAGTGGCGCCGTTCGGCGGCATCAAGGCCTCCGGCCTGGGCCGTGAAGGCTCCAAGTACGGGATCGAGGACTACCTGGAAATCAAATACCTCTGCCTGGGTATCTAAGGCACGGGATTGCAGTAAACGCAGAGGGCACGAGAGCGCTGCCCCTTTGCGTGTTTCACATGGTTATTCGCAGTGGCCGGGAAAGCTGTGGCAGTCGATCATCGCATGCTGCCGTAGTTGCCTCCCCGCCACCTATCCTTGAGCCACGCCGCCCGATGAGCGGCGAATGAGGACTTTATGAGCAAGACCAACGCATCCCTGATGAAACGCCGCGAAGCCGCTGTACCGCGCGGTGTTGGCCAGATTCACCCGATCTTCGCTGACTCCGCGAAGAACGCCACCGTGACCGACGTTGAAGGTCGCGAGTTCATCGACTTCGCCGGCGGTATCGCCGTGCTGAACACCGGCCACGTGCACCCGAAAATCATCGCGGCCGTGACCGAGCAACTCAACAAGCTGACCCACACCTGCTTCCAGGTATTGGCCTACGAGCCCTACGTAGAAGTGTGTGAGAAAGTCGCTGCCAAAGTGCCAGGTGATTTCGCCAAGAAAACCCTGTTGGTCACCACCGGTTCCGAAGCGGTGGAGAACGCCGTGAAGATCGCCCGCGCCGCCACGGGCCGTGCCGGTGTGATCGCCTTCACCGGCGCCTACCACGGCCGCACCATGATGACCCTGGGCCTCACCGGTAAGGTCGTGCCTTACTCGGCCGGCATGGGCTTGATGCCGGGCGGCGTGTTCCGTGCGCTGTACCCGAACGAACTGCACGGTGTGAGCGTCGACGACTCCATCGCCAGCATCGAGCGCATCTTCAAGAACGATGCCGAGCCGCGTGATATCGCCGCCATCATCATCGAGCCGGTGCAGGGCGAGGGCGGCTTCTACGTCGCGCCGAAAGCCTTCATGAAGCGCCTGCGCGAACTGTGCGACAAGCACGGCATCCTGTTGATCGCCGACGAAGTGCAAACCGGTGCCGGCCGTACCGGTACCTTCTTCGCCATGGAACAGATGGGCGTTGCCGCCGACCTGACCACCTTCGCCAAATCCATCGCGGGCGGCTTCCCGCTGGCCGGTGTGTGCGGCAAGGCCGAGTACATGGACGCCATCGCTCCAGGCGGCCTGGGCGGCACCTATGCCGGTAGCCCGATTGCCTGCGCAGCAGCCCTGGCCGTGATGGAAGTGTTCGAAGAAGAGCACCTGCTGGACCGCTGCAAGGCCGTGGGCGAGCGCCTGGTGACTGGCCTCAAGGCCATCCAGGCCAAGTACCCGGTGATCGGCGAAGTGCGTGCCCTGGGCGCGATGATCGCGGTCGAGCTGTTCGAAGACGGCGACACCCACAAGCCAAACGCTGCCGCTGTTGCCTCCGTGGTAGCCAAGGCACGTGACAAGGGCCTGATCCTGCTGTCCTGCGGCACCTACGGCAACGTGTTGCGCGTACTGGTGCCGCTCACCTCGCCGGACGAGCAGTTGGACAAAGGCCTGGCGATCATCGAAGAGTGCTTCTCCGAACTCTGACCAACCTTAGTCACTGTGGCGAGGGAGCTTGCTCCCGCTGGGGCGCGAAGCGGCCCCGCTCTTTGATTTGGGACTGCTGCGCAGTCCAGCGGGAGCAAGCTCCCTCGCCACAGGTTACAGCCCGTACAAAAAAACCGCTTCGGCGGTTTTTTTGTGCCTGCTTCATTGTACGCACGCGCCTGCATTGTCTAAGGTGCAAGCATTGCCGATGGAGCGTGCTGGATGACTGCTGTTGATTTACCCGCTGTACCCCGAGTGTTAATCGCCGAAGCAGACCCTTGGTCGCGGGATCTGCTCAAGCAAGTGCTGTTGAATGTGCGCTGTGACGCACGGCTGGATGTGTGCGCCGATGGGCAGCACGCCGCCACGCTGTTGGGCGAAAAAACCTATGACCTGATCCTGGCGGATTGGGAGTTGCCGGGCGTGGATGGCTTGAGTCTGCTGCGCAGCGTGCGCCAGAAGCGCCGTTCGCTGCCGTTTATCTTGCTGAGCAGTCGTAACGACAGCGCCAGCGTGCGCGAAGCCTTGCCCCTGGCGCCCACCGCCTACCTGACCCGCCCGCTGAACATGGAAAGCCTGACCCAGCGCTTGCAAGACCTGCTGCTCAACGAAGGCGAAAGCGTGTACTGCGAAATCCCACCGCTGGCGCCGGGCATGACCTTGCCAGCCTTCCTCGAGCGGCGCCGCGAGGTCTGCGATGGGGCGCCGTTGCGTGTGGATGTGAAAACCGCCGTGCAACGCAGCCTGGGGCCCGAAGGCCTGGACCTCAAGCAGTTGGAAGACCAGGTGCACAGCGACCCGCAAATCACCGCCGTATTGATCGCCGCCGCCAACAGCGCCGGCTACCACGGCACGCCAGTGCAGACCCTGTCAGAGGCCCTGCATAAGTTGGTGCCCGGCCAGAGCATGAACCTCATCCTGGGCCTGGCGCTCAAGCACAACGTGGTGTTGGGCGACCCTGGGCTGGTGGCCTACGCCGAGCGGCACTGGCAATTGTCCCAGGACAGCGCCGACTACGCCCGGCGCCTGGCGCGCATGCTGGAGCTCGACCACCAGCGCTGCTACAGCGCCTGCATCCTGCATCGCTTGGGCGACCTGGCCTTGTTGCGCTGCCTGGAAGACTGGCGCCAGGGCGGCGGCGCCCTGGATGATGAAGCCATCGGCGAATCTCTCGACGCCTTTGGCGCCGCCTACGGTTCGGCGTTGCGCACGCGTTGGCGCTTGCCGCTGGAGTTGCGGCAGTTGATCGCAGGGATCTATTCACTGGAAGGCGGGGTGTATTCGCGCGAAGCCCTGGTGGTGAACCTGGCGGTGCAAATGGCGCGGCTGACCGAGCACGAAGGGCTGGAAGAACTGGCTGGCAGCAAGACGGCGCGGCTGCTCAAGGTCGGCTTGTCGGAACTGACCCGAGTGCGCAAAACCTGAAACACACACCGAACGCATGTAGGAGCGAGCTTGCTCGCGAAAAACGTCAACGATGACGCGGGCTTCCTGGATAAACGCGGCGCCTGTGAGTTTTTCGCGAGCAAGCTCGCTCCTACAAAAAGGCATAAATGCCAAGCGGTGTTAACCGGCTATAACGCGGTTCTTGCCTTGGCGCTTGGCCTCGTACATCGCCGCATCCGCTCGCGCAAACAGGCTGTCGAGGGTGGAGTCATCTTCGCGCAGGCCGGCCAGGCCCTGGCTGACGGTCACATTGAATTCATGCCCCTCGTAGCTGAACACCAACGCCTGGATTTCCTTGCCCAACCGCTCGGCCACCTGCAGGGCCATCTCCGGTGGGCAACCCGGCAGGACGGCGGCGAATTCTTCGCCGCCAATGCGCCCGAACAGGTCGCCACGGCGCAATACCCCGCGACCGCTTTCCGCGATGCGCCGCAGCACCTGGTCGCCCTCCAGGTGGCCGTAGGTGTCGTTGATGTCTTTGAAATCATCGATGTCCAGCAACAGGAACGCCAGCGGGGTGCCCTGCACGCAGGCGTTGTCGAAGGCCTGGTTGGCGAGTTCGAAGAAGTGTCGGCGGTTGCTGCTTTGGGTCAGTACGTCGGTGGTGGCGAGGCGATGGAGTTCCAGCTCAAGTTGCTTCTTTTCGGTGATGTCTTCGGCGATGCCCACCACGATCAGCGCTTCACCGGGCACCACCTGCTGGTTGATGTAGCACTTGTCACTCAACCAGCGGATCTGACCGTCAGCGGTGATGATGCGGTACTCGCGGTCCTCCACGGCGCCCTGTTCCAGCACACGGGCCAGGCTGTGTTCGGCGTAGTCGAGGTCTTCGGGGTGGACGCTGTTGCGCCATTCACGGTGGTCGGCCAGCAGCAGGCCGGCGGAGCGGCCAAACAGGCGCTCGTACGCCGGGCTTACATACAGCACGCGGCGTGTTTCCCAATCGATGGCCCACAGCACGGCGTTCACGCTGACCAGCAGGGAACTGAGCAGTTGCTCACGCTCACTCAGCCGCTCGACTTCACCTTGAGCATGCATAAGCGCCAACAGGGTCGCCGCCGCGGCCGGGCGCGGCGGCTCTGCGGTGGGCACATCGGGCAGGCTGGGCTTTTCGTGAACCATCGGTACAACTCTCTCTGGGCGCGCCGCAGGGTGCAAAAGCGGTCACTACAAGGGGTCACCATGATGGCGAAGTGTTCTTTGAGAGAGGGGAATTGCGGTGAAGTTCCGTGATCAGCATGCATTGTCGGTGCCCGGAAAATGGCGCCAAAAAGCCAGTGCGTGGGAGGGCGAACCCTCCCACGGCGCCCTCACACCGCTGTAGGACGCAACGAGTAAGTCTTCAACTGGTGGGCAAAATCGCGCAGGGATTGGATGCCACTGGCCTCGGCTTCATGCACCCATTCCTTGATCGCTGCCAGCATGTCGTGGCCGTTGGAACTGGTCTTGAGCCAGATCTGCTGCAGCGCCAGGCGCTTCTCGTAGATCACCGTGAGGGCATGGCTGTGTTCCAGCATGCTCTGGATGCGCAAGTGGTGGCGGTCTTCCAGCAAGCTGGTTTCCCGCGACAGCAGGCGCTTGGCGCGGTGGAACTGGTGGCGCACCGAATGATCGACCTTCTCCAGCTCCTGCTTGACCAGCGGGCCAATCACCAACTTGCGGTATTGGGCCATGATCTGGAAGCGGTTGTTGAGGATCGCCATGGCGGTGTCCATGTCCAGGCTGCCCTTGCCTTCGACGCGGTGGGCGATGGGGGCCACGCGCTGCACCTTGGCCAGGCGCAGGAAGCTGAACACTTTTATCCAGGCCCAACCCAGGTCGAACTCCCACTTCTTCACCGACAGCTTGGCGGAGTTGGGGTAAGTGTGGTGGTTGTTGTGCAGCTCTTCGCCGCCGACGATGATGCCCCACGGCACCAGGTTGGTGGCGGCGTCACGGCATTCGAAGTTGCGATAGCCCACGGCATGCCCCAGGCCATTGATCACGCCTGCGGCCCAGAACGGAATCCACATCATCTGGATCGCCCAGATGGTGATACCGATGGTGCCGAACAGCAGCAGGTCGATTACGCCCATGAGCGCCACGCCCAGCAGCGGGTAGCGCGTGTAAAGCTTGCGTTCGATCCAGTCGTCCGGGCAGTTTTTGCCGTAGATACGCAGGGTCTCGGGGTTTTCCGCCTCGGCGCGGTACAGCTCGGCACCTTTGCGCAGCACGGTGGACAAGCCCTTGATCACCGGGCTGTGCGGGTCATCGACGGTTTCGCACTTGGCGTGGTGCTTGCGGTGGATGGCGGTCCATTCGCGGGTGTTCTGCGCCGTGGTCAGCCACAGCCAGAAGCGGAAGAAGTGTTTAAGGCCGGCATTGAGCTCGAGCGAGCGATGGGCCGAATAACGGTGCAGATAGACAGTGACCCCAATAATGGTCACGTGGGTCATCAACAGCGTGACTGCCACCAGTTGCCAGGCGGACAGATCAAGAAAACCGTTGTACCACATAGGCTGTATGGCCCTCAGATAAAGAAAAAAACAGCACCCGCATTATCACTTCCTTTGCAGATAAAACCAGTCACCGTTTCAGATAAGACTTACAAAGTGTTTCCTACTCTATAATCCTGATCCTTTGTAGGGCGATTCTGGTTATTTAGTAAGGATTACTAAGCATATGCTGTTTTCATACCGAGGTGCCCTACGTGCGGGGTTGGTGTACCTGCTGGTTTCTATCGTTTGGCTCCAGCTCAGCAATTACCTATTAATCAACTTTATCGATGAACCTTGGGCGCTGGGGCGCTGGCTGCAGGCGCGCGGTTATGTGTGGGTCAGCCTCAGCGCCTTGCTCATTTACTGGATAGGCCGGCGTTTTGCCCGTGCCCATGCGTTGCAACAACCCCTGAAAGAGAACCGCGAGCGCCTGCGCCAGGCCGCTGCGGTGTTCGATTGCACCCGCGAAGGGGTGCTGGTCACCGATACCCAGGGGCTGATCGTGCACGTCAACCGCGCGTTTATGGAGATCACCGGCTACCAGCGCGACGACGTGATGGGCCAACGGCCAAGCCTGTTCAAGTCCGGGCGCCACTCGGCGCATTTCTACCAGCAAATGTTCCAGGCCCTGGAAAGCACCGGCGAATGGAGCGGGGAAATCTGGAACCGCCGTAAAAGCGGCGAGGTTTACCCCCAGTGGCAAACCATCCGGGTGATTCACGATGACCAGGGCCAGGTCAGCCACTACGTGGCGGTGTTTTCGGACATCAGCGCCATGAAGAACTCCGAGCACGAATTGGCGCACCTGGCCCATCACGACCCGCTCACCGACCTGCCCAACCGCCTGCTGTTCACCGATCGCGCCGAGCAGGCCCTGGCCTCCGCGCAGGTGCATAAACGTGGCTGCGCCCTGCTGTTGATGGACCTGGACCACTTCAAGATCATCAACGACAGCCTCGGCCATAACGTTGGCGATCAGTTGCTCAAGTTGGTGGCCGAACGCCTGAGCGGCCTGTTTGGGCCGGGGGTTACCCTGGCGCGCCTGGGGGGCGACGAATTTGCCGTGCTGGCAGAAAGCTGCCCGCAGGTGGTGCAAGCGGCGGCTTTGGCGCAGCGCATGCTCAACGCCATGAAGGATCCGTTCATTTTTGACGGCAACCAGCTGTTTATCAGCGCCAGTATCGGTATCAGCCTGTTCCCCAGTGACGCCCTGAGCGCCGAGCAACTGTTGCGTAACGCCGATTCCGCGTTGTTCAAGGCCAAGAGCGCCGGGCGCGAAGGCTACGCGTTGTATACCGAAGAGCTGACCGCCCACGCCCAGCATCGGGTGGAAATCGCTGGCGAGCTGCGTCGCGCCCTCGACCAACATGAGCTGCGCGTTTATTACCAGCCGGTGCACGACCTGCACGACAGCCGTTTGGTCGGCGTTGAAGCACTGGTGCGCTGGCAGCACCCGGAACGCGGCCTGGTACCCCCGGGCGAGTTCATCCCCATCGCCGAGCGCACCGGACTGATTGCCGACATCGATGCGTGGGTGATGGACCAGGCCTGCCGCCAGATGTGCCAATGGCTGGCCGACGGCGCGCCGCTGAGCTTTATCGCAATCAATGTCTCCAGCCGCCTGTTTGCCCGACGCGAGTTGTATGAGCAAGTGGCCCAAGTGCTGCACACCACTGGGCTGGACCCGGCCTTCCTGGAGCTGGAAGTCACCGAGAGCGCAGTGATGGACGACCCGGAAGTCGCGTTGGAGCAACTGCACCGCCTGCGCGAACTGGGCCTGCGCCTGGCGATCGACGACTTTGGCACCGGCTATTCCTCGTTGTTGCGCCTCAAACGCCTGCCGGTGCAGAAGCTCAAGATCGACCAGGGCTTTGTGGCGGGCTTGCCGTGGGACGAAGACGACGCCGCGATCGTGCGCGTGGTGATCGCCCTGGCCAAAAGCATGGGCATGCAGGTGCACGCCGAAGGGATCGAGCAGGTGGAACAGGCGCGGTTCCTGCTGGATCAGGAATGCGACATGGGCCAGGGGTACTGGTTTGGACGGCCCATGCCGGCTGATGAAATCGACTGGACCCGAGCACCTCTGATCCGCCAGGACTGACGCGGTCAATGTGTGAGCCGGGCTTGCCCGCGAAGGCGGTGTGTCAGTCACTGTATCTGTAACTGCACCACCGCTTTCGCAGGCAAGCCAGCTCCCACAGGGGTTCTGCGGCGCCTGTGTGTGAGCGTTTTTTCTGCCGAAACCCTTGCAACCCCATGCCCTATCAGAAAATTCTTTCTGGTTATATAAACATTCTTAAATAGTATTTTTAAGAATATCCGCGCTTATCTACTATCGCCCTCACGCCGCAAGCAGTGCCGCCACTGCCAGGCACTACTCATTTCAGGAGCGAGACCATGAGCGCATCTCTACGTAGCGTTGACGGCCAGGACGAAGCAGCCATTTTGCGTGAAATCCAGAGCGCCTTGCGCGACCTGCGGTTTGGCGCGGTGGAAATCACCGTGCACAACGCCCAAGTGGTACAGATCGAACGCAAGGAAAAATTCCGTCTGCAGAACCCGGGTAACAAACCCGCCTAAGAATAAGTCACCAGTAGGAGCGAGCTTGCTCGCGAAAAACGCCAACGATAACGCAGCGCATCAGGTTTAACCCGGTGCTCTTGGGTTTTTCGCGAGCAAGCTCGCTCCTACAGGGTTGCGCCAACATACAAGAATTTCAGGAGCTTCTATGTCGTCGATTCGCCGTTATGCCTTGGCCGCATTGGCCAGTGCCGTGTTTGCCGGTTCCGCCGTTGCCAAGGACTACGAGTTGCTCAACGTTTCGTACGACCCCACGCGTGAGCTGTATCAGGACTACAACGCTGAATTCACCAGCTTCTGGAAACAGTCCCACCCCGGCGACAACGTCAAGATCCAGCAGTCCCACGGTGGCTCGGGCAAGCAAGGCCGGGCGGTGATCGATGGGCTGCGCGCCGACGTCGTCACCCTGGCCCTGGCCGGTGACATCGACGAAATCGCCAAGCTGGGCAAGACCGTGCCGGAGAACTGGCAGACCCGCCTGCCGGACGCCAGCACGCCCTACACCTCCACCATTGTGTTCCTGGTGCGCAAGGGCAATCCCAAGGGCATCAAGGACTGGGGCGACCTGATCAAGAAAGACGTTTCAGTGATCACGCCCAACCCGAAAACCTCCGGCGGTGCACGCTGGAACTTCCTCGCCGCCTGGGCCTACGGCCTCAAGGCCGGCGGCAGCGAAGCCAAGGCCCAGGAATACGTCAAGGAGCTGTTCAAGCACGTCCCGATACTGGACACCGGCGCACGCGGTTCTACCATTACCTTCGTCAACAACGGCCAGGGTGACGTGCTGCTGGCGTGGGAAAACGAGGCGTTCCTGGCGTTGAAAGAAGACGGCGGCGCCGACAAGTTCGACATCGTCGTGCCGTCCCTGTCGATCCTGGCAGAACCGCCGGTGGCTGTGGTCGACAAGAACGCCGAGAAAAAGGGCAACACCGAGATCGCCACGGCGTACCTCAACCACCTGTACAGCCCGGCGGGCCAGGAGATTGCGGCGAAGAACTTCTACCGTCCACGGGATGAAAAAGTCGCCGCCAAATACGCCCAGCAGTTCCCGAAACTGGACCTGGTGACTATCGACAAAGACTTCGGCGGCTGGAAAACTGCCCAACCGAAATTCTTCAATGATGGTGGTGTGTTCGACCAGATCTACACGGCGCAATAATCAACACCGACTATTGCGCGGGGCTTGTTGTGGCGAGGGAGCTTGCTCCCGCTGGAGTGCGAAGCACTCCCAAAACCGGTACTCACGGTACATCGTGGTTGCCTGGTTCTGGGGCCGCTTCGCAGCCCAGCGGGAGCAAGCTCCCTCGCCACAGTGGGCCGCACGCATATCCGTTCCGCTAACCAAGGACTCTTATGTCGCGTCGTATCTCCCCCGTCATACCCGGCTTCGGGCTGACGCTGGGCTACACCGTCGTGTACCTCAGCCTGATCGTGCTCATCCCGCTGGCGGCGATGTTTGTACACGCCGCTCAACTCACCTGGGATCAGTTCTGGAACATCATTTCCGCACCTCGTGTACTGGCGGCCTTGAAGCTGAGCTTCAGCACCGCGCTGTACGCCGCACTCATCAACGGTGTGATTGGCACTTTGCTGGCCTGGGTGCTGGTGCGCTACACCTTCCCCGGGCGCAAGGTCATCGACGCGATGATCGACCTGCCGTTCGCCCTGCCCACCGCCGTCGCCGGTATCGCGCTGACGGCGCTGTACGCGCCCAACGGCCTGGTTGGCCAGTTTGCCACCGACCTGGGTTTCAAAATCGCCTACACCCCCCTGGGTATCACCCTGGCGCTGACCTTCGTCACGTTGCCCTTCGTGGTGCGCACGGTGCAGCCGGTGCTGGCCGATATCCCCCGGGAAATCGAAGAGGCCGCCGCCTGCCTCGGCGCCAAGCCGTTGCAGGTGTTCCGCTACATTCTCGTGCCCGCACTGCTGCCCGCCTGGCTGACCGGCTTCGCCCTGGCCTTTGCCCGAGGCGTGGGTGAGTACGGTTCGGTGATCTTCATCGCCGGCAATATGCCGATGAAAACCGAAATCCTGCCCTTGCTGATCATGGTCAAGCTCGACCAATACGACTACCGCGGCGCCACCTCCATTGGTGTGCTGATGCTGGTGGTGTCCTTTGTCTTGCTGCTGCTGATCAACCTGTTGCAGCGGCGCATCGAACGTCCATAAGGAGGCGCGGAACATGTCCCAATCGTCTATTTCCGCCGCGTCCTCGGCCAACGCCGCCCGCCGTGGCAGCGCGACCTCGCGACGTATCCTGATCGGCCTTGGCTGGCTGGTATTCGTGCTGTTCCTGCTGCTGCCATTGCTGGTGGTGGTGTCCCAGGGCTTGAAGAACGGCCTCGGCACGTTCTTCAGCGCAATCCTTGAGCCCGACGCGCTGTCGGCGCTGAAACTCACGGTGATCGCCGTCCTGATTTCGGTGCCGCTCAACCTGGTGTTCGGCGTCAGCGCCGCCTGGTGCGTGAGCAAGTACTCGTTCCGTGGCAAGAGCATCCTGGTCACGTTGATCGACCTGCCGTTCTCGGTTTCACCGGTGATTGCGGGCCTGGTCTACGTGTTGATGTTTGGCGCCCAGGGCTTCTTCGGGCCGTGGTTGCAAGACCATGACATCCAGATCGTGTTCGCCCTGCCGGGCATCGTGCTGGCGACCATCTTCGTCACCGTGCCGTTCGTGGCCCGTGAGCTGATCCCGCTGATGCAGGAGCAGGGCACCCAGGAAGAAGAAGCCGCACGCCTGCTGGGCGCCAATGGCTGGCAGATGTTCTGGCATGTCACCGTGCCGAACATCAAGTGGGGCCTGATCTACGGCGTGGTGCTGTGTACGGCGCGGGCCATGGGCGAGTTCGGCGCGGTGTCGGTGGTGTCCGGCCACATTCGCGGCGTCACCAACACGCTGCCGCTGCATGTCGAGATTCTCTACAACGAATACAACCACGTTGCCGCGTTTGCGGTGGCCAGCCTGTTGCTGATCCTGGCGCTCTTCATCCTGCTGCTCAAGCAGTGGAGCGAGAACCGAATCAACCGCCTGCGCAACAGCGCGGGTGAGGAATAAGTCATGTCGATCGAAGTCCGTAATGTCAGCAAGAACTTCAACGCCTTCAAGGCCCTGGACAGCATCAACCTGGATATCCAGAGTGGCGAGCTGGTGGCGTTGCTGGGCCCGTCCGGCTGCGGCAAGACCACGCTGCTGCGCATCATTGCCGGCCTGGAAACCCCGGATACCGGCAGTATTGTGTTCCACGGCGAAGACGTCTCCGGCCACGATGTGCGTGATCGCAACGTGGGCTTTGTGTTCCAGCACTACGCGCTGTTCCGCCACATGACCGTGTTCGACAACGTCGCTTTCGGCCTGCGCATGAAGCCGAAAAACCAACGCCCCACCGAAAGCCAGATCGCCAGCAAGGTTCACGACCTGCTGAACATGGTGCAGCTTGATTGGTTGTCGGACCGTTACCCGGAACAACTCTCCGGTGGCCAGCGCCAGCGTATCGCCCTGGCCCGCGCCCTGGCGGTGGAGCCCAAGGTGTTGCTGCTCGACGAGCCCTTCGGTGCCCTCGATGCCAAGGTGCGTAAAGAACTGCGCCGCTGGCTGGCGCGCCTGCACGAAGACATCAACCTGACCTCGGTCTTCGTGACCCACGACCAGGAAGAGGCCATGGAAGTTGCCGACCGTATCGTGGTGATGAACAAGGGTGTGATCGAGCAGATCGGTTCACCGGGCGACGTCTACGAAAACCCGGCCAGCGATTTTGTTTATCACTTCCTGGGGGACTCCAACCGCCTGCATTTGGGCGAAGACAAGCACCTGCTGTTCCGCCCCCACGAAGTGTCGCTGTCACGCCATGAACTGGAAGATCACCATGCGGCGCAAGTGCGGGATATTCGGCCGTTGGGCGCGACCACTCGCGTGACCTTGAAGGTTGAAGGCCAGAGTGAACTGATCGAGGCCGAAGTGGTGAAAGACCATGACAGCCTCACCGGCCTGGCGCGGGGCGAGACCCTGTTCTTCAAACCCAAAACCTGAGCCTCACGTGATCGTTCCCACGCTCTGCGTGGGAACACCTCTGGTGACGCTCTGCGTCACGCTTTTGGACGCGGAGCGTCCTGGCCTGCATTCCCACGCAGAGCATGGGACCGATCAAGACCGCGCCGCGCCACCGGCCCAGAGCGCTCTTCAATCTGGCGCTTGAGGTCCTGCCGCAACCCCAGCAAAAACGCCAACTCCGCCACCACAAACAACGGCCCCACGATCAGCCCGGACACATCGTCCACAAACGCAGGCTTCCTGCCTTCGTAGTAATGCCCGATGAACTGAATCACCCAGCCCACCACAAACATCCCCACGCCGCTGCTCAGCCACACCGCCGTGCTTTGCGCCGCCAGCACATGCCCGGCCCACACCGACAAGCCCATCAGCATAGTCATCAACACGCCCAGGGCCAGTTCCAGGCGCAGATAAAACCACGCCGAAAACAGCGCCAACAGCACCGCAGGTGATAGCCACAGCCCGCCCACCGACCATTCGGGGCGCGACAGCAGCACGGCCACCGCCACCACAATCAACGGAATACCGATGAAGTGGCTGGCGATGTTGCGTGGGTCGCGGTGGTACGCGGCGTATTGACTGAGGTGGTCGACGAGGCTTTTCATTGTTGTTCCTCCTGTAGGATGTTTGATCATGCCCTGTCAGTCGGTGCCTAACTGTCAACTGGGCGACAATCTTCGGAGTTCGCATGGACACAGGGACATGGCACGCGCAATTGGCTCGCGGTCATTGGTTCAGCCATTTGCCGCCAGACTTGCAGCATAGCCTGCTGGGGGCGGCGCGGTTGCGTGTGCTGACGGCGGGGCAGTACCTGTTCAAGCGCGGTGACCCGCCGTGCGGCGTGTATGCGGTGCTGGAAGGCACGGTGCGCATCAGTGCGGTCAGTGCTCAGGGCAAGGAAGCGGTGTTGAGCCTGGTGGAAACGCCCTACTGGTTCGGCGAGATCTGCCTGTTCGACAACCTGCCGCGCACCCACGATGCCATGGCCACGGGTGCTTGCAGGCTGCTGCAGGTGCCGCAGGCGGCGATGCTCGGCATTCTCGAACGGCATCCGCTGTTCTGGCGGGAGATGGCGCTGTTGATGAGCCATAAACTGCGGCTGTCGTTGATCAATATCGAACAGATAAGCCTGATGCCCGCCTCAGAGCGGCTGGCCCATCGGTTGTTGATGATTGCCCAAGGCTACGGCGAAGTGGATCAGGCGCGCCGCGTGCTGCAACTGCCCCAGGAGGATCTGGCGGCGATGCTGGGCCTGTCGCGCCAGACCATCAACAGTCTGCTCAAGGCGCTGGAGCAACAGGGCATTATCGGCTTGAGTTACGGTGCCATCGAGATACGCGACCTCAATGGGCTGCGGTTGGCCGCGGGCCTATGAACCGCGATAGGTAGAGAAACCGTAAGGGCTGAGCAACAGCGGGATGTGGTAGTGCTGGTCGGCCTGCTTGACCTGGAATATCACCGGTACCTCAGGGAAAAACGTCTCGCGGTTAGCCTTCTTGTAGTAATCGCCGGTCTTGAACACCACGCGGTACTCGCCCGGCTGCATGCTGCGGTTGGCCGGGAACAGCTCGGCGATGCGGCCTTGCTGGTTGGTCACACCTTCAGACAGCGACTGCCATTTATCGCCCACGTGCTGTTCCAGGGTCACGTTGACACCGGCGCTTGGCAGACCGTTTTCCAGGTTGAGTACGTGCACGCTCAGGGGGTTGCCGTCGGCCAGGGCCAGGTTGCACAGGCCACTCAGGCTCAGTGCGGCAAGGGTCATGCTCAAGGTTTTCATCGCGAAGTCCTTTTGAAGGAAGTGGAATCAAGGGGTGATTTTCAAGCCCAGTTGCTCGGCGGCCTGCACGGCGCAGGCTTCATCCTGCGCGGCGCCACCGGCACCGGCGATGCCGAGGGCACCGACCAGTTCTGCGTCGGCAAACAGCGGCACGCCACCGCCGAGCAACAGCAGCTCGGGCAAGCTGTTGAGGTTGGCGGCCTCGGGGTTATTACGCGCCCGTTCGGCAAACAGCCGGGTCGGGGTTTTTGTCGACAGCGCCGTGTACGCCTTGCGTTGGCTGGCGAGGCTGTTGTGCGGGCCGACACCGTCAGCGCGCAGGCCCAGCAACAGGTTGCCACCGCGGTCGAGTACGGTCAGCGCCGCGGTGCAGTGGGCCAGGCTGGCGTCGGCCAGTTGGCGAGCGGTGTGCAGATCCAGCTCGGCATGGCGTGGTAATTGTGGTGCCGCCTGGGCGACGGTGGCCACGGCGAGGCTCAGGAACAAGGCAGTGCGGTACATAGTGAGGGCTCCAGAAAGCAGGCCGTCACGGTAACCAGTGGACGCGAACAAAAGCCGCACAATTGGATGACAGGTTTGTAATCAAACTCAGGGATTTGTGGTGGTTGTACTGGCCTCATCGCAGGCAAGCCAGCTCCCACATGATGTGAACCCCATTCCTCTGTGAGAGCTGGCTTGCCTGCGATGAGGCCCTTCCTACTGCAACCCGTCGCGAAACTGCCCCGGCGTCATCCCCGTCCAGCGCTTGAACGCACGATTGAAACTGCTGGTATCGGCAAACCCCAGCAAATGGCTGATCTCGGCCAATGAGCACTGCGGGTCGCGCAGGTGCAATAACGCCAGGTTTTGCCGACACTCATTGAGCAAGGCGTCAAACCGACACCCTTCATCGGCCAGATGCCGCTGCAGGCTGCGCAAGCTCAAATGCAGCGCTTGAGCAATGTGTTCGGCGCTTGGCTCGCCGTCTGGCAATTGCGCCTCGATGGCGGCGCGCACCTTGCGTTCCCAGGTCAGCGGTTGCAGTTGGGCGAGGGTGCGCTTGAGCACGGTTTCGTTGTGTTCGGCCAGCTCCGGGTTGGCGTCGTCCAGATGGCTGTCGAAGTCGCTGGCGGCGAATTCCAGGCGGTCTTCGTCGGCGGCAAACCGTACCGGCGCGCGAAATACCCTGTGCCACGGCTCGGGGTCGGCGGGTTCCGGGCGCCGCAGGTAAACGGCCAACGGCGCATAGTCGCGACCCAGGCGGTTGCGACACGTGCGCACGTAGATCGCCGCAAAGGCATCAATCGCTTCCGGCGCGGGCGCAGGGCTGCCTGGGGGTTGGAGCAGGCGAAAACGGTAGACGTCGCCGTGGCGGCTCAGCTCCAGGTCCAAGGCATCACTGACCACCTGGTGATAGCGCACGATGCGCTCGAACACCTCGCGCAAGCTGCCGCTGGCCACCAATGCGTAACCCAGCGCATGAAAGGTGGTGGGGCTGACAAACCGCGACACCCGCAGCCCAATCGCCGGGTCGCCACTGGCCTGTACCGCCAGCGCCCATAGGCGCGTGGTGGCCGACAACCGGTAGCGGGCGTTGGGGTCGTCCATCTGCTGCGGGTCGAGCCCGGCCTCGGCGCACAGCGCGGCGCTGTCGAGGCCCAGGGCGTCGAGCTGCTTGCGCAGGGCACGGGTCCAGCTGGCGAGGGAAGTGGGTTCGGTCATGGCAATTGGCGCTTGTGGTCAACAGATTGGCGTGCGCGGCTAGCGTCCTGCGCTAGGGTTGGGTGCAGGATGCAGGCATCACTTCACAAGAGAATGGAAGCATGGACGGTACTTCTGCAAGCCCCCAGCCGTTGAACGCACAACAGCGTTCGGCGCATATCCGCGAGGTGGTGATGGCCGAAGGCGTGCGCTTGCGCCAGCGGCACCCCTGGTTGTTGCATCAGGACGCACTGGGCGCAGGCATCCTGGCCTTTGCCCTGCTGGGCATGTTCGGCTCGGCAGCGCTCTATATCAGCGGTCATATGGCCTGGTGGGTGTGTCTGCTGCTCAATGCTTTCTTCGCCTCGCTCACTCATGAGTTGGAACACGACCTGATCCACAGCATGTACTTTCGCAAGCAACGCGTGCCCCACAACCTGATGATGGGCCTGGTATGGCTGGCGCGGCCAAGCACCATCAACCCATGGATACGCCGGCACCTGCACCTCAACCATCACAAGGTCTCGGGCACAGAAGCCGACATGGAAGAGCGCGCGATCACCAATGGCGAACCCTGGGGCATCGCACGTTTGCTGATGGTGGGGGACAACATGATGTCGGCCTTGATCCGTCTGTTGCGCGCCAAGACCTGGCCGCACAGGTTCAGTATCCTCAAGCGCGTGCTGCTGGTGTACGCACCGCTGGCCTTGCTGCATTGGGGCGCGTGGTACGTCTTCCTGGGCTTTCATGCCGCCAATGGGATTGCCAGTTTGATGGGCGCGCCCATTCAGTGGTCAGCCGGTACCTTGCAGGTGATGCAGGTGATCGATATCGCTGCGGTGGTGATCATCGGCCCGAACGTGTTGCGCACCTTCTGCCTGCACTTTGTCAGCTCCAACATGCACTACTACGGCGATGTGGAACTGGGCAATGTGATGCAGCAAACCCAAGTGCTGAACCCTTGGTGGCTGTGGCCGTTGCAGGCGTTCTGCTTCAACTTCGGCAGCACCCACGGCATCCATCACTTTGTGGTGAAAGAACCGTTCTACATCCGCCAGATGACCGCCAAGGTGGCGCACAAGGTCATGGCCGAGATGGGGGTGCGCTTCAATGATTTGGGCACGTTTGCGCGAGCCAATCGCCTGGAGCCCCAGGAACACCCGCGCACTGAGCTCTCTTTCAGCAAGCAATGAACGCCAATGGCAGGTCGCGGATCTGTTCGCGCACCGGCGGTTGGTAATGGTCGTCGCTGGTTAATTCGTGCAACAGCTCTTCGCGTAGCTGGTGGAATTCAAAACTGCTGCGCTGGCGCGGATGAGGCAGGGCGATCTCGACGACCTGCTTGATTCGCCCCGGACGCGGCTCCATCACCACCACGCGATCGGCGAGGAAAATCGCCTCTTCCACATCGTGGGTCACCAGTACCGTGGTGATCCTGGCGCGGGCACGAATCGCCAGCAGTTCGTCCTGCATCTGCTGGCGCGTCAGTGCATCCAGGGCGCCGAAGGGTTCGTCCAGCAACAGGATGCGCGGGCTGGCCACCAGGCCGCGGGCAATCGCCACCCGTTGCGCCATGCCGCCGGAGAGTTGGTGGGGGTAGGCGCGAGTGAAGTCGGTGAGGCCCACCAGTTCGATAAAGTCGCTGATGCGACGGTTGCGCTCGGCCTCGTTCAGGGGCTCGTTGACCAGGCCCAGGCCGATGTTTTGCGCCACGGTCAGCCACGGGAACAGGCGGTGCTCCTGGAACACAATGCCGCGTTCGCCGCCGATCCCGCTGACGGCTTTGCCATCGACCTGGATCTCGCCGCGAAACTGCGTATCCAAGCCCACCAGCAAGCGCAGCAGTGTGGATTTCCCGCAACCGCTGGAGCCGACAATCGCAACAAATTCCCCTTCGGCCACCTCCAGGTTGAATTCACGGATGGCTTCCAGTTCGAAGCCATCGACGTCGAAGGACTTACCCACGTGGTTGAAGCTGACAATCGGTGCGTTCATGCGTGTCTCCAGCGGGTGGCACGGGTTTCGATGCGTTGGCCGATCAGGTTCAGAGCGGCGCCGGTGAGGCCGACCAGCAGCATGCCGCTCATGATCAAATCCATGCGCAGCAACTGTTGGGCGCCGATCATCAGACTGCCGATGCCGCCATCTGAGGGCATGAAATATTCGGCGCCGAGGGTGCCCATCCAGGCGTAGATCAGGCTCAGGCGCAGGCCGGCGAAAATCCCCGACGCGGCGCCCGGCAGTACCAGGCGGCGCAAGCGTTGCCAGAGGTTCAGGCGCAGCACCTGCGCGGCTTCGCGCAGCTGGGGCGACAAGTTGAGCACGCTGCGCTGGGTGGCAATAAACAACGGGAAGAAAGCGGCGAGGGCGATAAACACCCACTTGGCCAGTTCACCCAGGCCGAACCAGGCGGTGAGCAGCGGCACCCAGGCGAAAATCGCGATCTGGCGCAGCGCGGACAAAGTGGGGCCAAGTAGCCGCTCACTGCGCCGCGACAGCCCCAGCCACAGGCCCATGGCAAAGCCCAGGCTACCGCCCAGCAGCAACCCGCCCAGGGCCCGGCCAAGGCTTTTGCCCAGCGCCGTAGTCAGGCTGCCATCCAGCACGCCCGCCACGCTGGTTTGCAGCACCGCCCAGGGGCTGACCAGAATGTTTGGATCGACCCAATCCTGCTGAGTCGCTACTTGCCATAACGCCAATAGCAGCAGCGGCAACAGCCAGGGTTGCAAGCGCTGCCAGCCTTCGTAGCGTGTCCCGCGTCGAATCTGCGCAGTGGCCGGATGGGGCCAGTGCACCCACTTGCGGTCCAGCCAGCCGATGCCGCGGTCCATCACCACACCCAGCACGCCAATGACCACGATGCACACGAAGACGATATCGAGCATGAACAACTGGCGCGCCCACACCATCAGGTAACCGATGCCTTCGCTGGAGGCCAGCAGCTCCACGGCCAGCAGGGAGGTCCAGCCCGCCGCCAGGGCCAGGCGTACACCGGCCATGAACGCAGGCAGTGCGGCGGGCAGGACCAGACGGCGGATCAGCAAGTGGCCAGGCAGGCTCAGTACACGGGCGGCTTCGCGCAGGTTGGGCTGGGCGTCGCGAACGCCTACCAGGGTATGCAGGGTCACGGGCACCACGATGGCTTTGACCAACACCACCAGCTTGAGGGTTTCGCCAATGCCGAAAAACACCATGAACAGCGGGATCCAGGCCAGGGTCGGCACTTGCGCCAGCGCGCTGAACGTCGGGAACACCAAGCGCTCGGCGCGCGCACTGAAACCCAGGAACGCGCCCAGTATCGCGCCGGCACTGACACCGGCCAGCAGGCCCCAGAACAAGCGCTGCAAGCTGATGGCCAGATGGCTCCATAACTCGCCGCCGGCCAACTCCACCGCGCTGCTCCACACCAGGGCGGGATTGGGCAGAATCTGCTCGCTCATCCAATGATTGCGGCTGGCCAGCCACCATAAGGCAAACAGCGTGAGCGGCAGCAGCCACGGCAATAAACGCTGGCCCAGCTGCGGCCAGCGCGGCGCGATGCCTTTGGGCGGGGCCGCCAGCGGCAGGCTCAGAAGTGAAATCCGGGCCATGGAAGACCTCCGAATGCGTTATGTGATTTCGATCTTACAAAAGCGCGATCAAGATGATTGTGAGATAAGAAAAGTCATTTAAAGCCTCACGCCGCCACGCATCCAATGCATTCGAAGAATATTTTCGATGCTGTTTATGCATATGCCTCTGGAGGCTGCGGCTTAGCCGGCATATTTCTAAAAGCTATTAAATTGTGAATTTATAGTATTTAAAGTTTTGTTCAGTCTGTGCCTACTTTTTGCTCCCCAGGCGACCGTCGCCCACCAGGAGCTGCGCTTATGAAACTGCCCTTTAAACGTCTGATCAGCCTGTTCGCCGGCACCGCCCTGGCCGGGTTGGTGCATGCCGCCGACCTCAAGGAAATCCGCATCGCGGTGCCCGACCTCAGTGCCGGCAGCCAGCACAGCGGTGGTGGCATCACCGACGTGTTGCGTGAACAGCAGATCTTTGAAAAAGCCTTTGCCGACCAAGGCATCAAAATCCAATGGAATTACTTCAAGGGCGCCGGCCCAGTGATCAATGAAGCGTTCGCCAACGGCCAGGTGGACCTGGCCTATCTGGGCGACCTGGCAGCGATCATCGGCCGCTCCAATGGCCTGGACACGCGGCTGCTCAGCGCCTCTGCACGGGGAGTGAAACACTACCTCGGCGTGGTGCCGGGCTCCGGCATCAAGACCCTGCAAGACCTCAAGGGCAAGCGCGTGGCGGTGTTCCGTGGCACGGCCAGCCAGTTGTCGTTCGACAGCGCATTGGCCAGCCAGGGCTTGAGCGAGAAGGACCTGAAGGTGATCAACCTGGACTTCAACGCGGCCGCTGCCGCCCTGGCGGCCAAGCAGATTGACGCCACCTGGGGCGGGTCCACTCTGACGGCGTTGCAGGCCAAAGGTTTGGCAGAAATACCGCTGACCACCAAGGACCTGGGCGATGCCGGCAGCATCCAGGCCGTGCTGGTGGGCAGCGCCAAGTTTGTCGATGAACACCCCGATGCGGTGGCCAAGCTGCTCAAGGCTCAGCAGCAAGCGGTGCAGTGGTTGACCGATGACAACAACAAACAGGCGTACATAGCGCTGGTATCAGGGCTGGCCAGTTACCCCCCGGTGATCCTCACCAATGATTTGAAAGACCAGAAACTCAGCGAAGTTTTCCCCTCGACCCTAGACCCGGTGTTCCTGGGCAAATTGCAGGATGCGGTGGACTTGGCGTCAAGGGAGAAGTTGATTCGCAAGTCGTTTCAGGTGAGTGATTGGGTGGCGCCTGGGTTGGTGGCGGCGGGGCTCTGAGCTGGCTTGCCTGCGATGAGGCCCTTCAAACCGCCACACTGACCTGCTGACTATCCACCTCCACCAACATCTCGATCATCGCCTTCGCCGCCGGCGACAACCGCGACCCCGTGCGGCTGACGATCCCGCAGCGTGCGCTCAGGGTATCCATGTGCTGCGGCAAGTTGCGCCAGTGCAGCAGCACCAGCGCCCCCCTGGCAATGTCCTCGGCAAAGGCTTCTTCAGTGCCGACGCCGATGGCATTGGTTTGCAGCACGATGCTCACCAGTGCCGGGAAGTGCTCGGTCTGGATACTCGGGGAGAAATCCATACGCCCACTCAGGTTCGCCAGCAGTTTGCGAATGCCTTGGGAGATCAGCGGCGCCGCCAGCGGGTAGTCGAACATATCGTTGGTGGACAGGCTGTCCTTGGCCAGCAAGGGATGCCCAGGGCGGCAGAAAAACACTCCGCGTTTGGGGGTGAGTGCGCGGGTCTGGAAATTCGGGTCGGCTTCGAACTGGCGGATGTCGGCGATAAAGAATTCGATCTCTTCACGGCTCAGGCGGCGGCTGAGGGTTTCCCAGTTATCCACCTGAAACGTGGTGCGGATTTTCGGGTGGGCGTTGATAAACCGCGCCACCGCATCCGGCACCAGTTTCACGGCTGGCGCCGGGCCGCAGCCGAAGCGCAGGTCACCGGCGTCGAGCTTGGTCATGCGCGTCACTTCACTGCTCAGCAGCGCTGCGCCATGCACCAGGCTCAGGGCGTGCTGCAACACCACCTGGCCTTCCGGCGTGGGGCGCAAGTCCTTGTGACCGCGGTCTACCAACACGCAACCGAACTCCTGTTCCAGCCCCTGGATGCTGCGGCTGAACGCTGGTTGGGTGATGCCCATGGCGTCCGCGGCGCGCACGAAACTGCGGTGTTCGTTGAGGGCGATGAAGTAGCGCAGTTGGCGAAGATCCATATGCTTTCCCGGCATTTTAAAAATAGGTCGAAGGCATTTGCGACCGAGCAAGCTCAGGTTTTAAATGCAAGCTCTTATTCCGTCAACGAAGCATTCATTCATTTGCTAGACCTAAATTGCATATGGATAGAGCGTTGCTGGAAGCGTCCCCCCACCGTTTCGCAGGCACATGAGGGTCATCACAATGAGCAACGCCGCATTAGCCGTTCAACCCATCGCCCAACCACTCGATATTCATCCGGTAGCCGGGCGGATCGGCGCCGAAATCCGTGGCATCAAACTGTCCGGTGAGCTGGATGCCGCCACCGTCGAGGCCATCCAGCAGGCGCTGGTGCAGTACAAGGTGATCTTCTTCCGCGAACAGACCCATCTCGATGACCAGAGCCAGGAAGCCTTTGCTCACTTGCTCGGCGAGCCGATCGCCCACCCCACCGTACCGGTACGAGACGGCACGCGGTTCCTGATGGAGTTGGAT
Organism: Pseudomonas sp. PA-1-3F; assembly: GCF_021609665.1. NCBI lineage: Bacteria > Pseudomonadati > Pseudomonadota > Gammaproteobacteria > Pseudomonadales > Pseudomonadaceae > Pseudomonas > Pseudomonas sp. PA-1-3F. The sequence goes on from NZ_WJZD01000041.1 coordinate 37,410, forward strand.
GGCACCCGTGGCCAGCGCGCCAATTCCTGGCACACCGACGTGACGTTCGTCGATGCCTACCCTAAGGCCTCGATCCTGCGTTCGGTGCTGGCGCCTGTGTCCGGCGGCGACACCGTATGGGCCAACACAGCCGCTGCCTACAATGACCTCAGCGTGGAACTGCGCGCACTGGCTGATCACCTGTGGGCGGTGCACAGCAACGAATACGACTACGCCGCACGCAAGCCGGATGTGGCGGTGGAGAAGCTGGAGGAATACCGCAAAGTATTCACTTCCACGGTGTATGAAACCGAACACCCGGTGGTGCGCGTGCATCCGGTCAGCGGTGAGAAAACCCTGCTGTTGGGGCACTTCGTCAAACGCCTGAAAGGCTACTCTCAGGCAGAGTCGGCGCAGTTGTTCAACCTGCTGCAAGGCCATGTCACCCGCCTGGAAAACACCGTGCGCTGGCGCTGGAACACCGGTGACGTGGCGATCTGGGATAACCGCGCCACCCAGCATTACGCGGTGGACGACTACGGCACCCAGGAGCGCATCGTGCGCCGGGTTACGCTCAAGGGGGATGTGCCGGTGGGGGTGCAGGGGCAATCAAGCAAAACCACTAAAGGTCTTTAAGCCGGGTGAGGACTAAAAATATGGGAGCGGGCTTGCTCGCGGATGCAGTGGGTCAGTTGATGAATACGTCGACTGACGCTGCGCATTCGCGAGCAAGCCCGCTCCCACATTTGGATTTGTGGTGTTTACCAGACTCCGATCTTCACCACTTTCTCTGCCTCTGGCTCACCATAACGAAACCATTGCCCGCGCACCTCAACCTCCGTGTGGCTGATGGTGGTGCGCCGTTTCAACCCGCGCAACCAGTCGAACAGATAACCCAAGTGCGTCTCGCGCACCTCGGCATAGGCAGGATCGCTGCCCAGGTCGTGCAGTTCTTGCGGGTCGTTTTCCAGGTCGAACAGTTGCGGGCGAAAGCCGTCGTACGCCAGGTACTTCCAGCGCTCGCTGCGCACCATGGTCATGCGGCAACGGTCGATGGGTCGCTCCAGACGCTCACGAGCGGGAGCCTGGAAGGCGTAGTCGTATTCGGCAATGGCATAGCGGCGCCAGGTGGGTTGTGCGCCCTGCAGCAATGGAATCAATGAGCGGCCTTCCAGGCGATGGTCGGCGGCGGGCAAGCCCAAGGCGTCGAGGAAGGTGGGCAGGGCGTCGATGGTTTCCACCAGGCGCTCGTCTACGGTGCCGCGGCTGACATCGGCGCCGGCACGCGGGTCGCGCACGATCAACGGAATGCCCACCGCAGGCTCCAGCAAAAACTCTTTTTCGCCAAGGAAGTGATCGCCGAGGAAGTCGCCGTGGTCGCTGGTGAACACGATCAGCGTGTCATCCCAACGGCCAGTGCTTTGCAGAAAATCAAACAGCCGCCCGAGTTGATCGTCAATCTGTTTGATCAGGCCCATGTAGGTCGGAATCACCGTGAGGCGCACCTCGTCACGGGAGAAATTCTGGCTCTCCTGGTGTTGGCGAAATGCCTGGTACACCGGGTGATCGCTGGTGTGTTCAGGTTGAATCGGCGCCTGCACATGCTCGGTACCGTACAGCGCGTGATACGGCGCCGGCGCGATGTAGGGCCAGTGCGGCTTGATATACGACAGGTGCAGGCACCAGGGCTGTTCACCTTGTTCGTCGATAAAGTCGATGGCGCGGTCGGTGGTGTAGACGGTCTCCGAATGTTCTTCGGCCACCCGTGCGGGTTTGCCGGCGTTGCGCATATGCCAGCCGCTGAGCACTTCGCCGTTCTCACCTTCGGCGGCGTTGGCCCATTCGTGCCAAGGGTTGCTGCCGTGGTAGCCGTGATCACGCAAGTATTGGGTGTAGGGCGCGGACTCGCGCTTATCCTCGAACAGCGGGCTGTCGGGGTAGATGCCGTCGTGACGCAGATACGCATCGAAACCGACTTCATTGAGTGGCTCGGCCTGGGCACTGTCGGGGTCGATCTGCAGGCGCTGCAAGGCCTCAAGGTTCGGCGTGGCGTGGGTCTTGCCCACCAGTGCGGTGCGGATGCCGTGGGGGCGCAGGTAGTCGCCGATCGTTAGCTCTTCGAGCGGCAGCGGCACTGCATTCCACGCCACCTGATGGCTGCTGACATAGCGCCCGGTGTAGGCCGACATGCGCGACGGGCCGCAGATGGTGCCTTGTGTATAGGCCCGACTGAAGCGCACGCCAGCGTCGGCCAGGCGGTCGATATTCGGGGTGTGCAAATGGGCATGGCCGTAGCAGGACAGGTAGTCGCGGCGCAGTTGGTCGCACATGATGTAGAGCACGTTGCGCACGGGTTTTGGTTCAGACATAGGAATTTACCGAACGGAGGACAGGTGGGTTTTTTCACCGTTCGAGGGGCGCTCTGGCAAGTGCATTTGGGGACTGGGTTCTATGCATTGAGTGCATGGGTGTGGCTGCTGACGTCATCGCAGGCTAGCCAGCTCCCACAGTTGAAATGCATTTCCCTGTGGGAGCTGGCTTGCCTGCGATGACGGCCTGACAGCAGATACATATCTACCTGACTCCCCGCGATCAAATGGTGGGAGCAGGCTTACCCGGCGAAGGACCTGATGTGAGCGGCCAGTCCTGCCAGCGCTTTATCATCTGCCCTGGAAGCGTCATGGGAGGAGACATAGCCTTCATAACGCTCAAAGTATTTGTCCTGGGTCGAACTGATTTTTTTGAAGGCGCTATCTTCCCCGGTCCCATGCATCGGGAATAATTTGGCGTGCAGATGATCGACGCCATAACCCTCCAGAATCATGCCCGTTCTAGCCACACCTTTTAGCGCTTTGTCCAAAAGCTTCGCCGTCTTCTTGGCTGCGATGATCAAGTCACACAGCACGGTGTCCGGTTCGGCAAACGCATAGCTGCCGTGATGGGTTTTGGGGATAACCACACTGAACCCCGGCGTATTGGGAAATATGGAGAGAAAGGCCATGTGGGTCTGGTCTTCCCACAGGAGGTGGGAGGGTGCAGTACCGCGGGCAATGCTGCAAAAGATACAGTCCATCAAATGCGCTTCCTCGTGCGGGTCAAAAGGTTATAGACCCTCTTGTAGGTGATCTTTGTTATCTAATGATGACTTCACTGACGTTGCGGGCCGCTGTTCACCGCTTGGTCAGACCGCAATATTTTCCAACGCATAAGCATCCTCGTCTCTCTCATCAATCTCCTTGATCTGCTCAATCATCGCCTGCGCCAGCGGCGACAACCGATACCCTGCGCGGCTGACGATTCCGTAGCGGGTGTAGCGCTCCTCCAGGTTTTCGTCCAATCCCTCAATCTGCAAACACACCAGTTCGCCGCGAGCCATGTGCAGCACGTCGCTGTTGGCGCTGACGATGCCGATGGCGTCCGAGCGCAATACCACGCCCATGAGGCTGTAGCCGTTTTCGCATTCCACATTGGGCTGGTAATCCGGCCGGCCGCTGAGGTCGACGATGACTTTGCGCAGGTTCGGCGGGCGGATGGTCACTGCCAGCGGGTAGCTCATCAGCTCGGCGGCGCTGACGCTGTTGCGTGCGGCCAGGGGATGCCCGGCGCGGCAGCAGAAGTGCCAACGGCGCGGGCGCAGGCGGTGGGTGTGGTAGTCGGGGTTGGCTTCGAAGTGGCGGGTGTCGGCGACGAAGAATTCGAACTCTTCGCTGAGCAGCCGCTTGCCCAGGCTTTGCCAGTCGTCCACCTGGAACTGCACGCGGGCCTTGGGGTAGCGCCCGATAAAACTGCCGATGGCACGTGGGACTAACCCAGCTGCCGGCGCTGGGCCACAACCGAAACGCAGTTCACCGGCTTCCAGGCCGTTGAACTGGCTGATTTCGTTGGCCAGCTGTTGGGCGCCGCTGACCAGGCGCCGTGCATGCTCGAGCAGCACCTGGCCTTGCTTGGTGGGGGCCAGGTCTTTGCGGCCACGGTCGACCAGTTGGCAACCGGCACTGTGTTCCAGGGCCTGGATGCTGCGGCTGAACGCCGACTGCGACAGGTTCACCGCCGTTGCTGCCGCGACGAAACTGCGCTGTTCGGCAAGGGCGATGAAGTGGCGAAGCTGGCGCAGGTCGATATGCATTTTTCACATCAAAAATATCCGGGAAATGCATTGGCTATGCATTACGTCGACTCCTTATAAAGGCTATCTCTTATGCAGTAAATGTTCGTAAAAACATAAATAAATAACCTTTAGGAATATAAGGCGACGAGTGTTCCGGGGTTCTGGAGCCGCTTATGAGTTTGTTCAAGTCCTTGCCCCTGGCTGTTCTAGTGGCCGGTAGCAGCAGTTGGTCGCCGGCCCAGGCCGCTGAAACACCCGCGCCTGCCGGCAAGGGCGAAAGCGCCAGTGGCCAATTGGAAACTGTTACGGTCACTGCCCGGCGGCGTACCGAAAGTGCCCAGGCCGTGCCGACGCCCATGAGCGTGCTCGGTGGCCAGGCCCTGGAAACCCAGCGGGTGTACCGCATCCAGGATTTGCAGCAACTGGTGCCCAGCGTCAACGTCGCCTATATGCATGCGCGCCAGTCCAGCGTGTCGATCCGCGGCCTGGGCAACAACCCGGCCAGCGATGGCCTGGAAGGCAGCGTGGGGCTGTATATCGACAACGTCTACCTCGGGCGCCCGGGTATGGCGGTGTTCGACCTGATGGACATTGAGCAGCTTGAGGTTTTACGCGGCCCCCAGGGCACGTTGTTCGGCAAGAACACCACCGCTGGCGTGATCAATATCAGTACGCGCGCGCCGAGTTTTACTCCCGAGCGCAGCATCGAAACCTCCTTGGGCGAGGACGGTTATTTCCAGACCAAGGGTACGATTTCCGGCCCCCTGACCGATGACCTGGCAGGGCGTTTCTCGGCCTATCGCACGCGCAGCGACGGCGACATCAAGAATGAACACGACGGCCATGATCTGAACGGCGGTTCACGCCAGGGCTTTCGCGGGCAACTGCTGTACAAGCCCAACGAAGCGTTCAACCTGCGCTGGATCGGTGACTACAACGAAGAAGACTCCAGCGCCGGCACCCGCGTGCTGTACAGCACCGGGCCGACCATCAATGGCACCAACCTGTATCAATCCCGGGCCAACGCGGCAGGCGCCACCCTGGTGGACGGCACCCATCGCAAGGTCAACCTGGACAACGACCAGCACGTCACGGTGTTCCAGGGCGGTACCTCGCTGGAAGCCAATTGGACGCTGCCCAGCGACTTCACCCTGACCTCGGTGAGTGCTTACCGCTGGTGGAATTTCACCCCGCGCAACGATGATGGCCTCAACGTACCGGCGTCGTATAACGCTGGGGTTTCGGTGGAAGATAAGCAGTGGTCCCAGGAATTCCGCTTGGCGTCGCCCAGCGGTGGTTTCTTCGATTACGTGCTCGGCGCCTACTACTTCGGCTCCGACCTGGATAACAAATCCTTTGCCTACTACGGGCCCAAGGCCGATATCTGGAACGGCACGCCCGCCGGTGCGTTGAGCAATGTGAGCAGTGTGGGCAACGGGCATATCCGCACCGACAGTTTCGCGCTGTTCGCCCAAGGCACCTGGCACCTGACCGAGCGCCTGGATTTCACCGCCGGTGTACGCGGCACCTACGAAGAAAAAAGCGCCTGGGTCACGCGCAATGCGCCCGTCGGTGGCGCGGCGGTCAGCGGGGCCGCCGCCATGGCGCGGCGTGGGCGTACCGGGGCCTATGACTCGGGCGACCTGTCGCAATACAGCGCCACGCCGTCGGGGCTGCTCAATCTCAGTTATCACTTCAATGAAAACCTGCTGGGCTACGCGACACTGTCCCATGGCGAGAAGTCCGGCGGTGTGAACCTGGCGGTGGGGTCTGCGCCGACAGCCGGAGCCGACTCGTTGCTGATCGGCACCGAGCGCGCCAACAACGCCGAGCTGGGCTTCAAGAGCACGCTGTGGGACCGCCGCCTGCAACTCAATGCCAACCTGTTCTGGACCCAGGTCAACGGCTACCAGACCAACGCCTACGACCAGGACAACCGCGTGCAGTACCTGACCAACGCCGGCTCGGTGCGCTCGCGGGGCGTGGAAGTGGAAAGCACCCTGGTGCCGATCAAGGGCCTGACCCTGAACATCAACGGCTCCTTCAATGACGTGACGTACCTGTCTTACAAGGATGCGCCATGCCCGCCGGAAACCAGCCTGCGTCCCGGTGCGCCGGCGTCCTGCGACTTGAGCGGCCACCAAGTGGTGGGCGCGTCCAAGTGGATTGCCAACGCCAACGGCGAGTACAAGTGGAACCTGGCGAACGGCTTCGAACCCTACGTCACCGCCAGCTACGCGTTCCGTTCCAAGGCGGTGGGCACGGTGGAAGATTCCGACTACGGGCAGATCCCGGCGTATGCGGTGGTCAACCTGTCTACCGGTTTGCGCGGCGACTATGACCAGGGGCAGTGGGATGTGTCGCTGTGGCTGAAAAACGCCTTCGACAAAACCTACTACACCACCCTGTGGACCGGTGGTAACGGCGGTTACGAGGGCCTGCTGGGCACGCCGCGCACCCTAGGCGTGACTGGGCGCTACGACTTCTAGGTCGGTGCGATAGGTGGCCGGGCTGAACACCCGCGTCACCAGCAGCATCGCCACCACCGTCACCGTCAGCACCACCCAGGCGCTGACGAAATTGCCGGTAAGCTCACGCAGCCAGCCGGTCAGCCACGGCGAAATCGCATTGATCAAAAAGCCTACGCCTTGCACGAACGCCGCCAGTTGCCCCGCTTGGCGTGGGTCGCGATGGTGGTCGAGGGTCAGCAGCAGGCTCAGGGCAAAGCACGCCCCTAACCCGAAGCCGCACAAGGCCACCCACAGGTGGGGATATTCCTGCGGCGCAATGATCAGGCCCAGATAACCGATGGTTTGCGCCAGCAGGCTGATGCTGAGCAATGGGCGGCGGTCGATACCGCGTTGCGCCAGCACCGGCATCAGCAGGGCGGCCGCCACCTGAAAAATCGTCATGAATGCCAGCAACGACCCGCTGGGCAGCACGCCCCAGCCCAGTTGCTGATAGTAGGCCGGCAGCCACGCGACCATGCTCATGTAGCCGCAATTGACTAGGCCGAAATACAGCGCCAGCAGCCAGGCGCGGCGGTTGCGCAACCCTTTGAACGCAGGCGCCTGGAGTGGATTGCGCGCTGCGCCCAGCGGTAGCCAGGCCCACAGCAGCAATGCCCCCAGCGCCGGCAATAACCACACACCAAGGCCTGCCTGCCATTGCTGGAAATGCGTGGCTATCACCGGGCTGAGCAGCGCCGCCAGCCCACCGCCGGCCATCAGCGACGCCGAGTACACCCCCATCGCTACGGGCACACGGTGATGGAATTCACGCTTGATCATTGCCGGCACCAGCGCCTGGATCAGCGCAACACCCGCACCGCCAAGCAGCGCGGTAACCAGCAGTGCCGAGGCTTCGCCTATCAACCAGCGCGCCAGGCACGCCAGCAGAATCATCAACAAGCCCAGGGCGATGCCGCGACGCTCGCCCAAGCGAGCCTCCACGCGCACGCCCACCAGTGCCACCAACCCCATGCAGATCACCGGCAGGCTGGTGAGCAGGGCACTGCTCTGAAAGCTCAGGCCGGTGGCCTGGCGAATCTCGCCGAGCAGTGGGCTGATGGAACTGAGGATCGGGCGCAGATTCAGGCCGAGCACCACCAGCAGGCCCCAGCCGGCGAGGGATTTATTCAGGGTCATGCAGGGTTTTCCACTGGTGATACAGCGCAGTCATTGCGGCATCGGGCAGGTGCTGAATGGGCAGGCGTTGCGCGTCGATGGGCAAGCCAACCTGTTGGCTGATGGCTGCCGTCGACAGGCCGAATGGCTCGGCCATTTCGTTGCTGGCGGCAAACACTACGCGCTCGACGCCGCACAGGTACATGGCGCTCAGACACATCGGGCAAGGCTGGCCGCTGGCGTAGATCACGCACCCTTCCAGGCGTGCACCCAGCTGCCGGCTCGCTGCGCGAATTGCGAGCAGCTCGGCGTGGGCGGTGGGGTCCTGAGTCAGGTGGATCTCATTCACGGCTTCCACCAACATCTCATCGTTGCGCGTCAGCACCGCACCGAAGGGGCGGCCACCTTGGGCGACGTTGGCGCGGGCCAAGGCAATAGCGCGTTGCAGGTGTGGTTGATCGTTGGTCATACAAGGCCCCGGGGTGCGATGAAAGGTGAAGTATGGTCAGCCAGCAAGGTATGCTGAAATTAAATATAAACATGCCAATCAGTGGCAAACGCAATGGTGATGACGTTGTTCGATCCCGTGTTGTTGCGCAGCTTTGTCGCCGTGGTGGACTGCGGCAATTTCACCCGGGCGGCCGAGCGCCTGCATTTGACTCAATCCACCGTCAGCCAGCAGATCCGCCGTCTGGAAGACGCAGTGGCCTGTCAGTTATTGGACCGCGATCAGCGCCGGGTAGTGGCCACCGCCGAGGGTGAGCGTCTGCTCGCGTATGCGCGCCGTATTCTCGCGTTGCACGAAGAAGCCGCCGACGTGCTGATCAACCAGCAAAGCGACGGTGTGTTGCGCCTCGGCGTGCCGGAGGATTTCGCCGCCGAGCGCCTGATGCCGCTGCTTTCGGCGTTTGTGGTGGCGTACCCACGGGTGCGGCTGGAAGTCACCAGCGGTCTGGGCCCCGAATTGCAGCGCCAGTACCGGGGCGGTGAGTTCGATGTGTTGCTGGTCAAGCAGATGGGCGACAGCGACGACTGTGTGGCGTCGTGGCCGGAGCCCTTGTATTGGGTCGACAGCCTGAGCACCCCGGCCCTGGGCCGCGACCCGCTGCCGCTGGTGGCTTTCCCCGTAGGTGGCCTGTATCGCAACGACATGCTGCACCATCTGGAACGGGCCGGCTGGCGTTGGCGCATCGGCTATTCCAGCGCCAGCCTGGCCAGTGTGTGCTCGGCGGTGGCGGCAGGCTTGGGCATCAGTTTATTGCCAGAACGGGTGTTGCAACCGGGCCATCGCATACTCGGCCCAGAGAGTGGCTTGCCACCTGTTCATGGCGTGCGGTTGGCCCTGTATGGCCGCAGTGGTTTGGGCGCAGCGGGCCAGAGTTTGTTGGACGAGTTGCTGGCGTTGTGCAGTGGGAACCCGCACTGAGCCCATACCTTTGACGAATATTTTGTATGCCTTTAAGGCATTGAAAAACAACGGCTTGAAGCCAGGCCACGGACCACGTGGCTTTGGTGTGATCGGCTGTTTTATTTATGCGTTTTTGTTCTATATATAACTTTAAAGATTACTTTAAGAGATAAGTGTCTGGCACCGATGATTCAGCCCTCGACGGGCCTTCACGCTGGCCCGTCGGTTTTTCAAAACCGCAGGGAGTGAATCAATGGGCAAAGTCCAGGCCGCCGCCAGTGCATCTGAGGCGCAGTGGCGTCAGGCACCGAGTGGTGAGTTGGTCGACCTTGGCCGGCCGCATCGCGCGCCGTTGGGTCAATTGCGCCTGCAGAAGACCCCGAAGCGTTTTTCCAGCCGCCGCGAAGGGGTTTTGCTCGGGTTGCTGGTGTTGGCGCTGCACGGTGCAGTGATCTATTGGGTGAGCCAGAAACCCACGCCGGTGCTGCCGATTGTGCCGCCGGAAATTCCACCGATGACCATCGAATTTTCCCAGCCGGCGCCGCCGGTGGTTGAGCCGCCACCGCCTGTACCGCCACCACCGCCTCCGCCTGTGGTCGAGCCCCCGCCGCCGCTGGTGGATGAGTTGGCGGCCAAGCCGGCGCCGCCCAAACCCATTGCGAAACCCAAGCCCAAGCC
>NZ_WJZD01000042.1:0-46541 GCF_021609665.1 Pseudomonas sp. PA-1-3F
TTGTAGTCCTCTGTAGGACTTGCTCCTAGAGGGGATGTCGGTGATAGCTCGATAGAGGGTATAGCCTGAGGGGCAAGTGGCTTGTCAGAAAGCTATCGCAGGCAAACCAGCTCCCACCTATCGAGCCCGGGCTTGCCTGCGATGCGCTGCTTAGCCTTCAACCGGCGGAATATGCCCGAACATCTCCTGCACGAACTTCACCCGTTCCTCGGGGGTTTCTGTCACCCCGGCTGCCTTGAGCTCTTCAAGCCGTGCCTCCACCGCATGGGTGCGCAAAGTCAGGCCGCAATCGTTGGCAATCTGGATGTTCAGCCCAGGCCGAGCGTTCAGCTCAAGGATCAATGGGCCTTTTTCCTGGTCCAGCACCATGTCCACGCCGATATAACCCAGCCCGCACAGCTCATAGCAGCCGGCGGCGAGCTTCATGAAACCGTCCCAGTTGGGCAGTTGCACGCCATCCACCGCGTTGGTGGTGTCGGGGTGCTTGGTGATGATGTTGTTCAGCCAGGTGCCGCGCAGGGTCAGGCCGGTGGCCAGGTCTACACCCACGCCGATCGCGCCCTGGTGCAGGTTGGCCTTGCCGCCGGACTGGCGGGTGGGCAAGCGCAGCATCGCCATCACCGGGTAGCCCATCAGCACGATGATGCGGATGTCCGGTACGCCTTCATAGCTGATGCTTTTGAAGATCTGGTCGGGCACCACGCGGTACTCGATCAACGCGCGGTCGCGGTGGCCGCCGAGGGAATACAGGCCGGTGAGGATGCTGGAAATCTGGTGCTCGATCTCCTCATGGCTGATGATTTTGCCGGACACCGTGCGATAGCGCCCTTCAAACCGGTCGGCCACCACCAGGATGCCGTCACCGCCGGCGCCCTGGGCGGGCTTGATCACGAAGTCGCTGCGCCCGCCGATGATCTCGTCGAGCTTGTCGATTTCCTTCTCGGTGGAGATCACCCCGTACATTTCCGGTACATGGATGCCGGCCGCCAGGGCCCGTTCCTTGGTGATGATCTTGTCATCCACGATGGGGTACAGGCTGCGCTTGTTGTACTTGAGCACGTAGTCGGCATTACGCCGGTTAATGCCCATGATTCCCCGCGCTTCCAGGGCCTTCCAGGTCTTCCAGAAGCCGAACATCAAGAATCAGCCTTCAGGAACGCCTTGAAACGCACCAGCTCGGTGAGGCGATAGCCGCGGTAGCGACCCATGGCCAGCATGAAGCCCACCAGAATCAGCAGGATCGCCGGGAAGGTGAACACGAAGTAAACCAGCTCCGGCACGCTCATGATCAGGTGCGCCAGGGACGCAGCGAACAGCGTGCCAATCGCCACTTTCAGCGCGTGGTTGGCGCCACGCTCCTCCCAGGTGATCGACAGGCGTTCGATGGTCATGGTCAGGATCACCATCGGGAACAGCGCCACCGACAAACCGCGTTCCAGCCCCAGCTTGTGGCTGAACAGGCTGATGGCGGCAATCAGCACCACCACGAAGGTCAGCACCACCGACAGCCTCGGCAGCATCTGCAGTTTAAGGTGTTCAAGGTACGACCGGAGCGACAGGCCCAGTGCCGTGATGATCGTGAACAGCACAATCCCGAAGCCCAACTGGGTCTCGCGGAATGCCAGGGCGATCAGTACGGGGGTGAAGGTGCCCAGGGTCTGCAGGCCGATGAGGTTGCGCAGGATCAAGATCACCAGCACGCCTATCGGGATCATCACCATGATCATGAAGGTCTGCTGGGTTTGCAGCGGCAGGCCATACAGCGAGTATTCGAGGAAGTTGGCGTCGGTGTTTTCGTCCGTCAGCTTGGCCAGGCGGATGGCGTTCATCTCGCTGTTGTTCAGGCTGAAGGTCACCATGGCTTTCTTGCCGCCATCGACGGTGATCAGGTTTTCATCGCCGGTCCACCACAGCAGGCGGTCGGCGGGCAGGCCCTGTTCACCAGTCTCCGGGTTGAAGTACAGCCAGTCGTTGCCGTTGAAACTGCGCAGCCATAGTTCCGGGGTTTGCGGCTGGTCGGCCACCAGGCGGATGGTGTGGACTTTCTCTACCGGCACGTGGGCAATGGACAGCAGCAGCTCGACGATCTTGGCTTTGTGCGGCGTCGAGGGGTCGCCGGCCAGCAGCAACTTCACATTGTCGTCGTTGAGGTTGTTGGTGCGCTTGATGGCTTCACTGATAAAGGTCTCGACGTCGGCCGAGTGCTGGCGGATCGGGGCCAGCAAGGCTTCGGCGGCGATCTTCTCGGGGCCTTCAACGGCGATGCTGTCGCGGAAGGTCGGGCCTTTGATCTTGACCTTTTCGCCGCTGTAGCGCTTGGTCAGCACCAGGCGGTAATAGAGGGTCTGGTTGCCCTTGGCCCGACGCGCCGACCAGGTGACCTTGCGGTTGCCGTCGATGCGGTTGACGCTCACCCCGTAGTTGTTCGAGATAAAGCTCTCATTGAGGCTGACGAAGTCGCGGCTCAAGGGCGGCACGAACATCTGGATCTTGACCGGGTCTTTCGGGTTGGCGACGAACTCGACCTTGGCGTCGATGTTCCACAAGTCGTCGGTGGCATCTTCGGTGACGGGAATTCCCAGCACGAAGATCTGATAAGCGGTGACCGAAATGCCCAGCACCACCAGCAAGGTGATCAGGATTTTCAGGTGCAGGGTCAGAGAGCGCATTCGGTTTACTCGGCGGTATTAAGCGTCGGCGGCGCAGGCGGGTTTGCCTGCTGCATATTTAAGACTGGGGTCGACCAGCGCATCAAAGCGTTTCAAGGCTTCGGAGCCAATCAGCAGCGGGTATTGGAATGCGCTGCGGTCAGTCAAGTTCACTTCGATGCTGCGTAAAGCACTGCCCATGCAGATATCCAGCGCAATCACTGGGCGGGCGGTGTAGTTCTTGTCCTCATCGGGGTCGTAGTCGCCGGCGCGGCGCTTGATCTTGCTGACACGCGCCAGGGGCAGTTCGATGGGGTGGGAATGGGCGGTGTCGATGGCCAGGTAGAAGCGTACCCAGGATTCGCCATTGCGCTTGAAGCGCTTGATATCGCGGGCACTCAACGAGGCGGTCTTGGCGCCGGTGTCGAGTTTGGCCGCCACTTCCAGGTCGATACCCGCAAGCTTGGCGTATTCATTCAGGCCGTACACGGTCTTCTCGGCGCCAGCGCCAAGGCTCGGTATGCACAGCAGGCACATCACTAGTAGGTAAGGCTTGAGTCTCATAAATCCTGAGGCAGGGCAGTGCACTGTTCATTTCATGGGGACTGGCATTGCTGCGCAATCTCGGGTGCGCCCTTTCATCATTTGATGTCAGGCAAAAGCGGCGGGCATTCTAACATGATGCTTTTTTGGCGCCAGCGCTGGCAGGCGGCCATGCCTTGGCAAGCGAATGAGGGGGTTATTAGACGATTGTCGACAATGTGTATTTATTCTTTGACTGTGAGAGGCTTATTGGCTAGTTTTTGCGGCATTGATTTTAAAGGTGTCGACAATATGCTGGAGCAACTGGAAAAACCATCGGTGGCACCAGACGATTCCCAGACCATGTCGGAGAACGTCTTCCGGCGTATCCAGGCCGCCATCGTCAAAGGCGAAATCGCCCCCGGCAGCAAGATTTCCGAGCCGGAGCTGGCGCGCACCTACGGCATCAGTCGCGGCCCGCTGCGCGAAGCGATCCATCGCCTGGAAGGCCAGCGCCTGCTGGTGCGGGTGCCTCATGTCGGCGCACGCGTGGTGTCTTTGAGTCATGCCGAGCTGGTCGAACTGTATGAGATTCGCGAGTCCCTGGAAGGCATGGCCTGTCGCCTGGCCGCCGAGCGCATGACTGACGCAGAGATCGAGGAGCTGCGCCAGGTGTTGCACACCCACGAACGGGATGCGGCGTTCCAGGCCGGTGTCGGCTATTACCAGCAGGAAGGCGACTTCGATTTTCACTACCGCATCATTCAAGGTGCCGGTAACCGCACCCTCACCCAAATGCTCTGCGGCGAGCTGTATCAACTGGTGCGCATGTACCGCATCCAGTTCTCCGCCACCCCCAATCGTCCACGCCAGGCCTTTGCCGAGCATCACCGCATTCTGGACGCGATTGCCGATCGCGACGGTGAACTGGCCGAACTGTTGATGCGCCGGCATATCGGCGCCTCCAAACGCAACATTGCCCGTCACTTCCCGGACGGTGCGCCTTCATCACGAGGTGAGTCATGAGTTCCAAAAACAACAGCACTCCCGGCCAGCGTTTCCGTGACGCCGTCGCCAGTGAACAGCCCTTGCAAGTGGTGGGCGCCATCAACGCCAACCATGCGCTGTTGGCCAAGCGCGCCGGCTTCAAGGCGATTTATCTGTCAGGTGGCGGTGTAGCCGCCGGCTCCCTCGGCGTGCCGGACCTGGGTATCACCGGCCTGGATGACGTGCTCACCGACGTGCGCCGCATTACCGACGTGTGCGACCTGCCTCTGCTGGTGGACGTGGACACCGGTTTCGGCTCCTCGGCGTTCAACGTGGCGCGTACCGTCAAGTCGATGATCAAGTTCGGCGCCGCCGCCATCCATATCGAAGACCAGGTGGGCGCCAAGCGCTGCGGTCATCGCCCCAACAAAGAAATCGTGTCCCAGCAGGAAATGGTCGACCGCATCAAGGCCGCCGTGGATGCGCGCACCGATGACAGCTTCGTGATCATGGCGCGTACCGACGCCCTGGCAGTCGAGGGCCTGGAGTCCGCCCTGGAGCGTGCAGCCGCGTGCATCGAGGCCGGTGCCGACATGGTGTTCCCGGAAGCCATCACTGAACTGGAAATGTACAAGCTGTTCGCCTCCCGCGTGAAGGCGCCGATCCTGGCGAACATCACCGAGTTCGGCGCCACACCGCTGTACACCACCGAACAGTTGAAATCTGCGGATGTTTCCATTGTGCTGTACCCGCTCTCGGCCTTCCGTGCCATGAACAAGGCCGCCGAGAATGTCTACACCGCGATTCGTCGCGACGGTACCCAGCAGAACGTGATCGACACCATGCAAACGCGCATGGAGCTTTACGATCGCATCGACTACCACACCTTCGAGCAGAAGCTCGACGCGCTGTTCGCCGCGAAAAAGTAATTGCACTGTAGGAGCGAGCTTGCTCGCGAAGATCGCCAACGATAACGCGAGAAACCTGGAGAAACGCGATGCCCTTGCGTTTTTCGCGAGCAAGCTCGCTCCTACAGGGTGTGAGCTGGACGGCTCCCTGAATAATTACAAAATTGGAGAAGAACCATGGCTGAAGCAAAAGTATTGAGTGGTGCTGGTCTGCGTGGCCAGGTCGCCGGGCAGACTGCACTGTCCACCGTGGGCCAGGCCGGCGCCGGCCTGACCTACCGTGGCTACGACGTACGCGAACTGGCCGCTGACGCCCAGTTTGAAGAAGTCGCCTACCTGCTGCTGTACGGTGAATTGCCAACCCAGGCAGAACTGGCCGCGTACAGCAACAAGCTGAGCAAACTGCGTGACTTGCCCCAGGCCCTGAAAGAAGTGCTCGAACGCATCCCCGCCGACGCCCACCCGATGGACGTGATGCGCACCGGGTGCTCGTTCCTGGGCAATATCGAGCCGGAGAAAGACTTCAGCGTGCAGCGCGATGTCACCGACCGCCTGCTCGCCGCGTTCCCGGCGATCATGTGCTACTGGTATCGCTTCAGCCACGACGGCCAGCGCATCGATTGCGTGACCGACGAGCCGAGCATCGGTGGCCACTTCCTGCACCTGCTGCATGGCAAGAAGCCGAGCGAGTTGCACGTCAAAGTGATGAACGTGTCACTGATCCTCTACGCCGAACACGAATTCAACGCTTCGACCTTCACCGCACGGGTGTGTGCATCGACATTGTCCGACCTGTATTCCTGCGTCACCGCTGCCATCGGCTCCCTGCGCGGCCCGCTGCATGGCGGTGCCAACGAAGCGGCGATGGAAATGATCGAGCGTTTCTCCTCGGCCCAGGAAGCAGTTGAAGGCACCCTTGGCATGTTGGCGCGCAAAGACAAGATCATGGGCTTTGGCCACGCGATCTATAAAGACAGCGATCCGCGCAATGAGGTGATCAAGGGCTGGTCGAAAAAACTCGCTGACGAAGTGGGCGACACCGTGTTGTTCCCGGTCTCCGAAGCCATCGACAAGACCATGTGGGAACAGAAGAAGCTGTTTCCCAACGCCGATTTCTACCATGCCTCGGCGTACCACTTCATGGGCATCCCGACCAAGTTGTTCACGCCGATCTTCGTATGCTCGCGCCTGACCGGCTGGGCTGCGCATGTGTTCGAGCAGCGCGCCAACAACCGCATCATCCGTCCAAGCGCCGAGTACACCGGCGTTGAGCAGCGCAAGTTCGTGCCAATCGAACGTCGCTGAATGGGATGGGCTGTGCCCGCTGGCTCATGTGCTTTTTTGTGGGAGCTGGCTTGCCTGCGATGGCATCACTGTGGTGTGACAGGTACACCGAGGTGATGCCATCGCAGGCAAGCCAGCTCCCACAGGAAACAAAGCCAGTGTCGACAGTTCACCTTTTGCAATTACCGTGACCGAGTCCTGACGATGAACACTGAATTTCGCAAATCGCTCCCCGGCAGCCGCCTGGATTTCTTCGACGCCCGTGCGGCTGTCGAGGCAATCACCCCCGGCGCCTACGCCACGCTGCCCTACACCTCGCGCGTGCTCGCCGAGAACCTGGTGCGCCGTTGCGACCCGGCCACTCTCGACGCGTCCCTGAGCCAACTGATCGAGCGCAAGCGCGACCTCGACTTCCCGTGGTTCCCGGCCCGCGTGGTGTGCCATGACATCCTCGGCCAGACCGCACTGGTCGACCTCGCCGGCCTGCGCGATGCCATCGCCCAGCAAGGCGGCGACCCGGCGCAGGTCAACCCGGTGGTGCCCACCCAACTGATCGTCGACCACTCCCTGGCCGTCGAGGCCGGTGGTTTTGACCCGCAAGCCTTCGAAAAAAACCGCGCCATTGAAGACCGTCGCAACGAAGACCGTTTCCACTTCATCGAGTGGACCAAAAAGGCCTTCAAGAACGTTGATGTGATCCCGCCGGGCAACGGCATCATGCACCAGATCAATCTGGAGAAAATGTCCCCGGTGATTCAAGTGCGTGACGGTGTGGCCTTCCCGGATACCTGTGTCGGCACCGACAGCCATACGCCTCACGTAGACGCCCTGGGTGTGATCGCCATCGGCGTCGGTGGCCTGGAAGCCGAGAGCGTGATGCTCGGCCGCGCGTCGTGGATGCGCCTGCCGGAAAGCGTGGGCGTGGAATTGACCGGCAAGCTGCAACCGGGCATCACCGCCACCGATATGGTGCTGGCGCTCACCGAATTCCTGCGCCAGCAAAAGGTGGTCGGCGCCTGGCTGGAGTTCTTCGGCGAAGGGGCGTCGGCACTCACTTTGGGTGACCGTGCCACCATCTCCAACATGGCCCCGGAGTACGGCGCCACCGCCGCGATGTTCTACATCGACGCGCAAACCATTGCCTACCTCAAACTCACCGGTCGCGAAGACGAACAAGTCGCCCTGGTCGAGCAATATGCACGCCACACTGGCCTGTGGGCAGACGACCTGAAAGGCGCGCAGTACGAGCGCAGCCTGAGCTTCGACCTCTCCAGCGTCGTGCGCAACATGGCCGGCCCGAGCAACCCTCATGCCCGCCTGGCCACCCGCGACCTGGCGTCAAAAGGCATTGCCGGCCAATGGGATGACGTGCCGGGGCAAATGCCCGACGGCGCAGTGATCATCGCCGCCATCACCAGTTGCACCAACACCAGCAACCCGCGCAACGTGATCGCCGCCGGCCTGTTGGCACGCAACGCCAACAAGCTTGGGCTGACCCGCAAGCCGTGGGTCAAGTCGTCCTTGGCGCCGGGCTCGAAAACCGTGGCCATGTACCTGGAAGAAGCCGGACTGGGCCATGAACTGGAAAAACTCGGCTTTGGCGTAGTGGCCTTTGCCTGCACCACCTGCAACGGCATGTCCGGCGCGCTCGACCCGGTGATCCAGCAAGAGATCATCGACCGCGACCTGTACGCCACCGCAGTGTTGTCGGGTAACCGCAACTTTGACGGGCGCATTCACCCTTACGCCAAGCAAGCGTTCCTGGCGTCGCCGCCGCTGGTGGTGGCCTATGCGATTGCCGGTACCATCCGTTTCGACATCGAAAAGGACGTGCTCGGCCTGGACGCCGACGGCAAGGAAATCCGCCTGCAAGACATCTGGCCGAGCGATGAAGAGATCGACGCGGTGGTCAAGGCTTCGGTGAAACCCGAGCAATTCCGTGCGGTGTATATCCCGATGTTCGCCATCCACGAAGACACCGGGCCCAAGGTCACGCCGCTGTACGACTGGCGACCACAAAGCACCTATATCCGCCGCCCGCCGTACTGGGAAGGCGCGCTGGCCGGCGCACGGCCGCTCAAGGGCATGCGCCCATTGGCGGTGCTGCCGGATAACATCACCACTGACCACTTGTCGCCGTCCAACGCGATCATGCCGGACAGCGCCGCCGGTGAATACCTGGCGAAAATGGGCTTGCCGGAAGTCGACTTCAACTCCTACGCAACCCACAGGGGTGACCATTTGACGGCGCAGCGCGCCACCTTCGCCAACCCGAAACTGTTCAACGAAATGGTGCAGGAAAACGGCAAGGTCAAGCAGGGCTCTCTTGCGCGTATCGAGCCGGAAGGCAAGGTCACGCGGATGTGGGAAGCGATTGAAACCTACATGGAGCGCAAACAGCCGCTGATCATCATCGCGGGCGCCGACTATGGCCAGGGCTCGTCCCGTGACTGGGCGGCCAAGGGCGTACGCCTGGCCGGTGTGGAAGCCATTGCCGCCGAAGGCTTCGAGCGCATCCACCGCACCAATCTGGTGGGTATGGGCGTGTTGCCCCTGGAGTTCCTGCCAGGCACTGACCGCCACACCCTGCAAATCGACGGCAGTGAAACCTATGACGTGGTCGGCGAGCGCACCCCGCGTGCGCAACTGACCCTGGTGATCAACCGCAAGAATGGCGAACGTGTCGAGGTGCCAGTGACCTGCCGCCTGGACACCGCCGAAGAAGTGTCGATCTACGAGGCCGGTGGCGTGTTGCAACGTTTCGCCCAGGACTTCCTGGAATCAAAGGCGACCGCCTGAAGAGGATAACCATGGCACACGTAGCGCAAATCAAGATCCCCGCCACCTACATGCGTGGCGGCACCAGCAAGGGCGTGTTCTTCAGCCTTAAGGACCTGCCCGCAGCGGCGCAGGTGCCGGGCCCTGCACGCGACGCCTTGTTGCTGCGGGTGATCGGCAGCCCCGACCCCTATGACAAGCAGATCGACGGCATGGGTGGGGCCACCTCGAGCACCAGCAAGACCGTGATCCTGGCCAAAAGCAGCCGCGCCGATCACGACGTGGATTACCTGTTTGGCCAGGTCTCCATCGACAAGCCATTTGTCGATTGGAGCGGCAACTGCGGCAACCTGTCGGCAGCGGTGGGTTCGTTCGCCATCAGTGCCGGCCTGGTCGATGCGGCCCGCGTACCCCATAACGGCGTGGCCGTGGTGCGGGTGTGGCAGGCCAATATCGGCAAGACCATCATCGCCCACGTGCCGATCACTGACGGCGCGGTGCAGGAAACCGGCGACTTTGAACTGGACGGCGTGACCTTCCCGGCCGCCGAAGTGCAGTTGGAATTCATGGACCCGGCGGCGGAAGAAGAGGGCGGTGGTGGTTCGATGTTTCCGACCGGCAACCTCGTCGACGACCTGGAGGTACCCGGCGTCGGTACCTTCAAGGCCACGTTGATCAACGCCGGTATTCCGACGATTTTCATCAATGCACAAGACCTGGGCTACACCGGTACCGAGCTGCAAGGCGCGATCAACAGCGACCCCAAGGCCCTGGCGATGTTCGAGACCGTGCGGGCGTATGGCGCGTTGCGCATGGGCCTGATCCAACACCTGGACGAAGCCGCCCAGCGCCAGCACACGCCCAAGGTTGCGTTCGTCGCCAAGCCAGCCGATTACGTGGCCTCCAGCGGCAAGGCGATCAAGGCCGGCGATGTGGACCTGCTGGTGCGCGCCTTGTCGATGGGCAAACTGCACCACGCGATGATGGGCACTGCGGCGGTGGCGATTGGCACCGCCGCGGCGATTTCCGGCACCTTGGTCAACCTGGCGGCGGGCGGCGTAGAGCGCAATGCCGTGCGCTTCGGGCACCCGTCCGGCACCTTGCGTGTGGGGGCCGAGGCCAGCCAGGTGGACGGTGAATGGGTGGTAAAGAAAGCCATTATGAGCCGCAGTGCGCGGGTGTTGATGGAAGGCTACGTGCGCATCCCCGGCGACGCCTTTTAGCTTGATCGTTCCCACGCTCCGCTTGGGAACGCTGCCTGGGACGCTCTGCGTCCTGCTGTGACGCAGAGCGTCACGGGATGCATTCCCACGCGGAGCGTGGGAACGATCAAATCAACCTTGACCTTGAGGAACAACCCCACCTTTTAGGAGAACTGCCATGAGCGCCAACGTCGACCAGAACAACCGCCCCGACTACGACCCGGTTTTGCAGGGCATCGCCGACTACGTCCTCAACTACCGAATCGACTCCCAGGACGCCCTGGACACCGCCCGCAACTGCCTGATGGACACCCTCGGCTGTGGCCTGCTGGCCCTGCGCTTCCCCGAGTGCACCAAGCACCTGGGGCCGATGGTCGAGGGTACCGTGGTGCCGTTCGGTGCACGGGTGCCGGGCACTTCGTTTCGCCTGGACCCGGTCAAGGCCGCCTGGGATATCGGTTGCATCGTGCGCTGGCTCGACTACAACGACACCTGGCTTGCCGCCGAATGGGGCCACCCTTCAGACAATCTTGGCGGCATCCTCGCCGTGGCCGATCACCTGTCGCAAAAGCGCCTGGCCAATGGCGACGCGCCGCTGACCGTGCGTGCAGTGCTGGAAGCGATGATCATGGCTCACGAAATCCAAGGCGTGATTGCCTTGGAGAATTCCTTCAACAGGGTAGGCCTCGACCATGTGTTGCTGGTGAAAGTCGCTACCACGGCGGTCACCGCCAAGCTGATGGGCGCCAACCGCGAGCAGTTGCTATCGGCGTTGTCCCACGCTTTTGTCGATGGTCAGGCGCTACGCACCTATCGTCATGCACCGAATGCCGGCTCGCGCAAATCCTGGGCGGCGGGCGATGCGTCGAGCCGCGGCGTGCGCCTGGCAGACATCGCCCTGCGTGGCGAAATGGGCATCCCCGGCGTGTTGAGTGCGCCGCAGTGGGGCTTCTATGACGTGCTGTTCAGCCACACCAACAAGGACCTGGCGCTCAAGCCCGAGGACAAGCGAGCTTTCAGCCTGCCCCAAGCCTACGGCACCTATGTGATGGAAAACGTGCTGTTCAAGATCAGCTTTCCGGCCGAGTTTCACGCGCAAACCGCCTGTGAAGCGGCAGTCGCCCTGCATCCGCAGGTCAAGCATCGTTTGCATGAAATCGACCGTATCGTGATCACTACCCATGAGTCGGCGATTCGCATTATTTCCAAGGTCGGCCCATTGGCGAATGCCGCCGATCGCGACCACTGCCTGCAATACATGACCGCCGTGCCCTTGGCGTTCGGCAATCTGGTGGCCGAGCAGTATGAAGATGATTTCCACGCGGCCCACCCTATCATCGATGAGCTGCGCGACAAGATGGTCGTCATCGAAGATCCGCGCTACAGCCGCGAATACCTGGAGGCCGACAAGCGCTCGATTGCCAACGCGGTGCAGGTGTTTTTCACGGATGGCACCTGCACCGAGCAGGTGGTGGTGGAGTACCCGATTGGCCATCGCCGCCGTCGGGTGGACGGCATTCCACTGCTGGAAGACAAGTTCAAGGCCAACCTGGCCACGCGGTTCACCGCGCAACGCAGCGCCGAAATCTTTGCGTTGTGCAAGGATCAGGCACGGCTTGAGGCTACTCCAGTCAACCGTTTCATGGACCTGCTCACTATCTGAAAAACAGCACAGTCACTGTAGGAGCGAGCTTGCTCGCGAAAAACGTCAACGATGCCGCGTGCTTCCTGAGTAAGCGCGGCGCCTATGGGTTTTTCGCGAGCAAGCTCGCTCCTACAGAGGCAATGACGCAGGCTCAAGCGTGTCCAAACCGCAGTATCACCCGGCGGTTGTGCTTGCTCTTTTTCTCGATCTTCTCGCAGAACACCCGGCCGATTTCCTCGGTATTGAGCACATGGGTACCGCCGCAGGGCTGGATATCGATGCCGGGGATTTCAATCACCCGTACCGAACCGGAGACCACCGGCG
Source organism: Pseudomonas sp. PA-1-3F (assembly GCF_021609665.1). Taxonomy (NCBI): domain Bacteria; kingdom Pseudomonadati; phylum Pseudomonadota; class Gammaproteobacteria; order Pseudomonadales; family Pseudomonadaceae; genus Pseudomonas; species Pseudomonas sp. PA-1-3F. The sequence continues at coordinate 12,299 of NZ_WJZD01000042.1, forward strand.
GCGCAACCGCCTGAGTGCGGGTGATCTGCAGCAGGGTCGCGTACTCGGTGGCAGGCATCGACAGCGTTTTCACCGCGTGGGCCTGCTGGATCAGGGCGTTGAGGTCACGGGTGAGGCCGTCTTTGTCCAGGGTCATCTCCGGCAGGTCGAAATCCAGTCGGCCTTTATCCGCACTGATGCTGCAACCGGTCACGGGCGCGTCGATGAGGGAGCACAGCAAGTGCAGGCAAGTGTGCATCTTCATGTGCTGGTAGCGCCGCTCCCAATCCAGCCCGGCGTCGACCTGGACGCCAGCGGCCAACTGTTCGGGGCAATGGTCTACCTGATGCCAGATGATCGAGCGCAACACCGGGTCGCGCACGGTGCCTGTCACCTCGACCCGTGTGCCATCGGCCAGGGTGAAGTGGCCGGTATCGCCCGGTTGCCCGCCGCCGGTGGGGTAGAACAGGGTGTGCTCCAGGGCGATACCTTGTTCGCTGACGGCAATCACCCGGGCGCTGAAGGCGTTCTGGTAGGGCGCGCTGTCAAACAGCGCCAGGGTTTCCATGGTATGTACGGACATGTTCAACCTCCGACGATCAATGGGGTGGCTTGCAAGAGGTGGCGCACCAGTGCGCTCAAGCCAGGGGGAGAGAGCAGGGTGATTTCAAATTCCGGCCCGCACACCTTCAGGTTCAGCGGCAGGCGTGGCAGTTGCTCGTCGTTGTCGAGGCGACGCAGGCGAAACTGCAGGTGGTGCCGCTCTTTCACCGTGGGTTCGAGCATCAGCCCTTGCAGCGGATGAAAGTCGGCGTCCAGCACGGTGACCTTGTGGCCGGCACTCACTTCGCCCACCACGTGCAAGCGCTCATCCAGGGCAAAGGCGCCGAGGTAGTTGCTGTGGTCCGATTCATCGTTTTTCTGCAGTTGGATCTGGTTGACCACCTTGACCTTGGTGCCTGCCGGCACGTCCTGGGTAATCACGCAGGAGGGGCTGATAAACACGTTATCGCCGATCGAAACATAGCCCAGCACCCGGGCGCCGGCGCCGACTTCGACGTTGTTGCCCAGGCGCGGGTGGCGTTTGCCGTCCGGGTTGTTGGCAATACCGCGCGCACCCAGGGTCACGCCGCAGAGGATGTAGCAGTCGTTGCCGATCACGCAGGTCTCGCCGATGACCGTGCCGTAGCCATGGTCCAGCACAAAGCGCCGGCCGATGCGCGCTGCCGGGTGAATCTCGGCGCCGGAGAGAATCTTGCCCTGGTTACTCAGTTTGAGGGCCATGCGCGAAAAATCGCCGTGGTCAGCGGCCTGGAAATGCCACACCAGGTGCGCAAGGCGGTAGAACAGCACGGCCTTGAACGAGGCGTAGGATTCCAGGATCAACTCACCGCGCCCACGGGACGCGGGGTCGCGATAGGCATAGGCAATCAGGTCCTCGGCCACCGCCTGGGCGGCGGTCTGGATCAACGGTGCCAGGTGCGGCTCCAGCTGCTTCATCTGTCTGGGCGTCAGGGTGGTGATGAGGTGGGTGAGCAACTCATCGTGCAGCTGTTGCATGTCGATAAAGCCCCCCATGGAGACACCCCCGTACATTGAATGGTTGGAAGCCCCGTTATTCGAAACTGGGCAGGTAGCTGTCGGCATTGTCGTAGACCATGGTCAACACCACCGTTTCAGGCGGCAGTTCGGGGGCGAGTTGGGCGATGGCAACCATGTTGGCGGCCGAAGACAGCCCGAGGCTGATGGCATCGGTGCGCATGATGCGTTTGATCATGTCCAGGCAATCGGCGTGCGACACCTTGAGCATGCCGTCGATCACGTCCAGGTTGAGGATGCTGGGGATCAGGCCAATCGACAGGCCCTGGATCCCGTGCGCTGCGTGTTGGTCTTTGAGCAGGTCGCACTCTTCCGGTTCTACACCCATCACCCGCAGCGCCGGCCAGGCGGCCTTGAGGGTTTCGCCGATACCGGTGATGTGTCCACCGGTGCCAATGCCGCTGACGAAGTAGTCCACGCGCTGTTCACCGAAGGCGCGAAGGATTTCCGGGGCGGTGGTGTCGCGGTGGGTTTGGGGGTTGGCGCCATTGCGTTGCTGGTTGAGCATCACATAGTTGGGGTTCTCCAACTGCAGCTCCATGCACTTTTCGCCGTGGGAGTTATTGCCCAGGCGACTGTCGGACAGCACTACCCTGGCGCCATACAGACGCAGCAGTTTCTGTTTTTCCGGGCTGTAGTTGTCAGGGATCACCAGCACTACTTTGTAGCCCAGCACATTGCCGGCCATCGCCAGGCCAATGCCGGTGTTGCCGCCACTGGGTTCGATGATGGTCTGCCCGGAATCACGGATCAGCACGCCGCGGCGCTCGGCATCCAGGATCATGCCCAGGGCGATGCGCGCCTTGTGGCTGCCGCCGGGGTTGAGGGACTCCAGCTTGGCGTAGACCTCGATGCCGAGGTCTTCGGAAAACTGGGCCAGACGCACGATCGGCGTTTGGCCGATAACGTCGAGAATGGAGTTATGCAGCATCAGCACGTCCCCACTTTCAGTACAACGGCATGTCAGGTTCGACGTCGCGAACCCAATTTTTCATGCCACCCTGGAGGACTTTGGTGTTGGCAAAGCCGGCCGCCAACAGGGTGCTGGCGGCTTGCTCGGCACGGGCGCCTGCGTAGCAGATCAGGTAGTGGGTGTTGTCGCGGCTCAGGCTGGCGAGTTGCCCATCCAGTTCTGCCAACGGTATATGCACCACGCCCGGTAATTTGCACACTTCCAGTTCGCTGGCGTCCCGCACGTCGAGCAATACATCGGCGCTGCTGGGGTGTTCGAGCACTTGCTTGAGCACCTGGGGCTTGATGTAGCGTTCCGCGGCCAGGGAGGGCAGGCTCGGTACGGCATCGGCGCAGGTGGCCGGCGCGACGGTTTCGCTATGGCGCAGGTCCGAGCAGCAGGGGCAATCAGCGCGGCGCTTGAAGCGGATTTCGCTGAACTTCATCGCCAGCGCGTCGAAGCGCATCAAGCGGCCGGACAAGGGTTCGCCAATACCGATCAGCAATTTGATCGCCTCGGTGGCCTGGATCATACCGACCACGCCCGGCAACACGCCGATCACACCGCCCGCGCTGCAATTGGGTGCCAACTCTGCGGGTGGGGCCTTGGGGAACAGGCAGCGATAGCACGGCCCACCTTTATAGTTGAGCACGCTGATCTGCCCGTCGAAACGGTAGATAGCGCCGTACACCAAAGGTTTGCCCAACTGCACACAGGCGTCGTTGACCAGGTAGCGGGTGTCGAAATTGTCGGTTCCGTCGATCACCAGGTCATAGGCGCCCACCAGTTCCAGGGCGTTGTCGCTGTTGAGCGCGGTGTTGTACGCGTTGATCTGGATATGCGGATTGAGGTCCAGCAGGCGCTGCTTGGCGGACTCGACCTTGGGCATGCCCAGGGTGCTGTTGCCATGCACAATCTGGCGTTGTAGGTTGCTGCTTTCCACCACATCAAAGTCCACCAGCCCCAGGGTGCCGATGCCGGCCGCGGCCAGGTACAGGCTGATGGGCGAGCCCAGCCCGCCGGTACCAATGACCAGCACCTTGGCTTTCTTCAGGTTCAATTGGCCTTCGCGGCCCACGCCCGGCAGGGTGATGTGGCGCACGTAGCGCTGCACTTCTTCGTTGCTCAGGGTATCGATGTCCATGCCGCCTGAGGTGGCGAGCAACACTTCGATCCGGGATTTCGGCGGCAGGGCTTCATCGGCTTCGATCAGCGCCTCCTCGGCGGTAAACAGGAAGTGTTCCTTGAGCTGGTTGTTCTTTTCATGGAACAGGTGCTGACGCAATTGGGGGTGATGGGTGCAGAGATTTTCAATGACTTCGCGCAATGTCGATCCGGCGCCCTCAAGGGTCGATTCCGGCAGCTTGGCCACGCGAACCAGAATGTCGGGGAAAGAGACAGCGTTCATGGACAACTCCGTGTGCAGGTCGTTGAAAGGTTGAAGGGAGAAATGCTTGCCATCCCAGGCAAACAGCTTGGAGCCCAGGGCCTGGCCCTGGCGGACATCCACCACCAAATAGCTGACGGGGAAGATCGGCTCGCCCAGAAACAGTGCCTTGTCCTGGTCTTCGTCACTGAAATAGGCGCCGACGTCCGGGTGTGAGTGGTAGATCACCACCACCGGGTTGTCACTGCGAAACGCCTTGTTCATCAGCAAGGTGTCGGCCACCGAAAAGGTGTAGCCATTGGCCGCGCTGCGTGGGTACATCTCGGGGTTCTTGCGGTGCAGCTCATTCTGGATATTGCTGCCCAGGTACACGCTGCCGTCGGCGAAGACGAAACCACAGCACTCCTCGGGGTAGCTGCGGCTGGCGTGGGCGTAGATCTGTTCCAGGGCGGTGGGGCGGAGGACGTCCATGTTTCTCTCGCGTTGGTTGAGGGTCACTTTTTCTTGGCCATGAGTTTTTCGATCGGCAACTTGGTAATCGCAAAGCCGGCCAGCAGGATCGCCGAGTACAGCATCAGGTCGCGGGAAATTTCCACGCCTTCGTACCAGGCTCCGATGATGACCGCGAACACCGGGAAGATGATGAAGACGAACGACAGGATGATCGGGCTCAGGCGCTTGAGCAGCATGAAATACACAATGAACCCACCCACCGAGGCCACTAGCCCCAGGTAGAACAGCGCGCTCCAGGAACGCAGGGTGATGTCGTCGAACGTCGGTGTTTCAAACCACAGGCCGGCCAGGAACAGCATCAGCCCGGCAATGCCGATGGGCAGGGTGTTGTAGGTGATGACGCTGATGGCGCTGCCTTTTTGTTTGGTAATGACATAGCACAAGGCGTGCATGATCGCGGCGCTCAGAATGGCCAGTACCCCGAAGAACTCGGCGTGGTCCAGGTGCAGGCCCTGGCTCTTGATGATCATGTAAAGGCTGCCGAAACCAATGCCGATGCCGACCACCTGGGAGAAATAGATGCGCTCGCGCAGGAACAGCGCCGAGAAGATCAGGATGAACACCGGCATGCAGCTGAACAGCAGGGCCGTGAGGCCCGACGACACATGCATTTCGCCGTAATTGAGCAAATAGTAGGGAACGCTGAAGTAGGACAGGGTCACGAATACGAAGAACCAGCGGCTTTCCCGGGGAAACAGGATCGGCTCACGGCGCACCATGGCAAAACACAGGAACAGCGGAAACGCGATGAGAAAGCGCAGGCCGGCAGATGTCAGCGGCGGCACGCTCTCGACGGCAATCTTGATGCCCAGCCACGTAGTGCCCCAACTCAGGCACACGATAAGGAACATCACGCTGGTCACCAGCCCGGCGAGCCACTGTTTTTGCGTTTTTGTTTTTGCAGTGTTTTCGAGAACGGCGGACATTGGCATCGTTTATTGCTTCCCTGGGCCGAAATTGAACTCTATATTGAACTTGTAATGAGTTATGTTTATCGGCGATTGAACCCGTAAAAGCACACTATTAGGGCGAAAGATGGCTGTCAAAACAAATATTGACATGGTGTCAATTATGCGTGAGGGCCTGTCCAACGGGCAGGGCGTGAAGTACAAGCGCCTGTCTGATGTGATGGAACGGGGCATCCTCGAAGGCTTGATTGAACCGGGACGAAAACTGCCGCCCCATCGGGTGCTTTCCGACAATTTAGGCGTGACCATCGGCACCATCAGCCGGGCCTACGGTGAACTGGAACGCCTGGGCCTAGTGGTTGCACGGGTAGGTGACGGCACCTTCGTGCGCAAGCGTGGGATGGAGCGCCAGCGTGATGAGGGCTTTCGTAATTTCAGCGAGGAGCCGCGCCAGTACTTCGACATGAGCCGCAACATGCACATTCCCGGGCAAGAGACGGTGTTTCTCGCCCAGAGCTTTCAAACCCTGTCGACCAACGCCAAGTTCCTCCAGGACATCAGCGCCTACACCCCCGACGCCGGCCTGCCGCGTTACCGTGAAGCGGGCGCGCAATGGCTGGTGCAGCGCGAGTTTCATCCGATTCCCGAGCAGGTCATCTGCGTCAACGGCGGCCAGCACGGCTTGCTGTGCGCCATGATGGCGTTGCTGCGTGCTGGCGATACGGTGGTCACCGAGCAGTTGACTTATCCCGGGCTGATTACCGCTGCGCGTATGCTGGGGGTGCGGCTGATCGGCCTGGAGATGGATGAGGAAGGCGTACTGCCCACGGCGCTGGATGAGGTCTGTCGCAATCACCGTATTTCGGCGTTGTACTGCACGCCGACTATCCAGAATCCGACCACCGCTGTGTTGTCGGTGGCGCGCCGCGAAGCCTTGGCCAGGGTGTGTCGCGAACATAACCTGCTGATTCTGGAGGACGAAGCCCACGGTGTGCTGGTGGAGGACCGTCCGCCGCCCCTCAGCTATTTCGCGCCTGAGCGTACGATCTTGATCAGCAGCCTGAGCAAGGCGGTATCGGCCGGTTTGCGGGTGGGCTACGTGCATGCGCCGCCGGCGCTGGTCAGCCGCATCTCGGCGGCGCTACGTTCGACCTGCTGGATGGCCACACCTGTGACCCTGGAACTGGCGACCCAGTGGATTGAAAACGGCACGGCGGAATATTTGTTGCGTCAGCAGATCAACGAGATCAGCCGTCGCAAGACGCTGGTCGAAGATTTATTGACCGGCCTGGCGTATCGCACCCACCCCAATAGCCCGCACTTCTGGATCGAAGTACCGGAGCCCTGGCGCGCCTCGGAAATCGAGGCGGAGCTCAAGCAGAACAATTACCTGATCGCCACCGCCGAGGCGTTTGCCGTGGGGCAGACGGCGGTGCCGCAGTTTATTCGGGCGAGTATCTGCAACACGTCGGGTGATGATCAGTTATTGCGCGAGGGGTTTGATGCGCTGGCGACGGCGTTGGGGCAGGGGGGCGGGCGGTTTCATCTGTGAGACCGCGTTATTGCTCGTTCCCACGCTCTGCGTGGGAATCCATCTTGCGACGCTCCGCGTCGCTATTGCGGGACGCGGAGCGTCCCAGGCGGCGTTCCCACGCAGAGCGTGGGAACGATCAGATCACTTGAAGCGCCGCTCCACACCCTTCTCCACCAGAATCTTCGCCGAAATCTCTTCCACCGAAAAATGCGTGGAATTGATGTGCGCAATATTCTCCCGGCGAAACAGATTTTCTACTTCACGCACTTCAAATTCGCACTGGGCATAGCTGGAGTAGCGGCTGTTGGGCTTGCGTTCGTTGCGGATGGCGGTCAGCCGGTCCGGGTCGATGGTCAGGCCGAACAGCTTGTGTGAATGCGCGCGCAAGGCGGCGGGCAGGGTCAGGTGCTCCATGTCGTCTTCGGTCAGCGGGTAGTTGGCCGCACGAATACCGAATTGCATGGCCATGTACAGGCAGGTAGGGGTCTTGCCGCAACGCGACACGCCCACCAGGATCAGGTCGGCCTTGTCGTAGTAGTGGGTGCGGGCACCGTCGTCGTTGTCGAGGGCGAAGTTCACCGCCTCGATACGCTCCATATAGTTGGAGTTATGCCCGATGGAATGGGACTTTCCGACGGAATAGGACGAATGTTCACTCAACTCCTGTTCCAGCGGCGCCAGGAAGGTAGAGAAAATGTCGATCATGAAACCATTCGACGTTGCGAGAATCTCACGAATGTCTTGATTGACGATGGTGTCGAAAATGATCGGGCGAAAACCGTCTTTTTCAGCCGCCAGATTGATTTGTTGTACCATGGCCCGCGCTTTATCCACGCTGTCTATATAAGGCCGGGTGAATTTGGCGAAGGTAATGTTTTCGAACTGCGCGAGCAGGCTCTGGCCCAATGTTTCGGCTGTGATGCCGGTGCCGTCGGAAATAAAGAAAGCAGATCGTTTCATTTGAGCCCTGGGCCTTAAGCTGATGGCGAATCTTGGATATGATAGGCGCGATTTTGCCGTCCCGCAGTGGGCCGCATTCTCACTTATTTTCCAGGTCCAGGCCACAAGCGCTGGCGTTAGCTCCTACTGAGCAACCCGCGTCCTGAGCTTTTCCAACACAGAAAGTGGAGAGATCACCTTGGTAGAGTACGTAGTTTCCCTCGATAAGCTCGGCGTCCATGATGTAGAGCATGTGGGGGGCAAGAACGCATCCCTCGGCGAGATGATCAGTAATCTTGCAGGCGCTGGTGTCTCGGTGCCCGGTGGTTTCGCCACCACGGCCCAGGCTTACCGCGACTTCCTCGAGCTGAGCGGCCTCAACGCCCAGATCCACGCCGCGCTGGACGCCCTGGACGTCGATGACGTCAACGCCCTGGCCAAGACCGGCGCCCAGATCCGCCAGTGGATCATGGAAGCCGAGTTCCCCGAGAAGCTCAACGAAGAAATTCGCACCGCCTTCGCCACTCTGTCGGCCGGTAACCCGGACATGGCTGTTGCCGTGCGTTCCTCTGCCACCGCCGAAGACTTGCCGGACGCCTCCTTTGCGGGCCAGCAGGAAACCTTCCTCAACATTCGCGGCGTCGAAAACGTGATCCGCGCGGCCAAGGAAGTGTTTGCCTCCCTCTTTAACGACCGTGCGATTTCCTATCGCGTACACCAGGGTTTCGACCACAAGCTGGTGGCCCTGTCTGCCGGTGTGCAGCGCATGGTGCGTTCGGAAACCGGCACTGCCGGCGTGATGTTCACCCTGGATACCGAATCCGGTTTCCGTGACGTGGTGTTTATCACCGGCGCCTACGGCCTGGGCGAAACCGTCGTACAAGGCGCGGTCAACCCCGACGAATTCTACGTACACAAGGGCACCCTCGAAGCGGGTCGCCCGGCCATCCTGCGCCGTAACCTGGGCAGCAAAGCCATCAAGATGATCTACGGCGACGAGGCCAAGGCCGGTCGCTCGGTCAAAACCGTTGAGGTCGACAAGGCCGAGCGTGCGCGTTTCTGCCTGACCGACGCTGAAGTCAGCGAGTTGGCCAAACAAGCGATGATCATCGAAAAGCACTACAAGTGCCCGATGGACATAGAGTGGGCCAAGGACGGTGACGACGGCAAGCTGTACATCGTGCAGGCTCGCCCGGAAACCGTGAAGAGCCGCACTTCGGCCAACGTCATGGAGCGCTACCTGCTCAAGGAAACCGGCACCGTGCTGGTGGAAGGCCGTGCCATTGGCCAGCGCATTGGCGCAGGCAAGGTGCGGATCATCAAGGACGTGTCCGAGATGGACAAGGTCCAGCCGGGTGACGTACTGGTTTCCGACATGACCGACCCGGATTGGGAACCGGTGATGAAGCGCGCCAGTGCCATTGTCACCAACCGTGGCGGGCGTACCTGCCACGCGGCGATCATTGCCCGTGAGCTGGGGATTCCGGCAGTCGTGGGTTGCGGCAACGCCACTCAACTGCTCAAGGATGGCCAGGGCGTGACCGTTTCCTGCGCCGAAGGCGATACCGGCTTTATCTTCGAAGGTGAGCTGGGCTTCGATATCAAGCAAAACTCCATCGACGCCATGCCCGACCTGCCGTTCAAGATCATGATGAACGTCGGCAACCCGGACCGCGCCTTTGATTTCGCGCAGTTGCCGAACGCCGGTGTGGGCCTGGCCCGCCTGGAATTCATCATCAACCGCATGATCGGCGTGCACCCCAAGGCACTGCTGAACTATTATGACGGGCTGCCGCTGGACATCAAGGAAAGCGTCGACAAGCGCATCGCCGGCTACAACGACCCGGTAGGTTTCTACGTCGAGAAACTGGTCGAAGGCATCAGCACCCTGGCTGCGGCGTTCTACCCGAAAAAGGTCATCGTGCGCCTGTCGGACTTCAAGTCCAATGAATACGCGAACCTGATCGGTGGCAAGCTCTACGAGCCGGAAGAAGAAAACCCGATGCTGGGTTTCCGCGGCGCCTCGCGTTACATCAGCGAAGCCTTCCGTGACTGCTTCGAGCTCGAATGCCGTGCGCTCAAGCGTGTGCGCAACGAGATGGGCCTGACCAACGTCGAGATCATGGTGCCGTTCGTGCGCACCCTGGGCGAAGCGAGCCAGGTGGTGGACCTGCTGGCAGAAAACGGTTTGACCCGCGGCGAGAACGGGCTGCGCGTGATCATGATGTGCGAATTGCCGTCCAACGCCATCCTGGCTGAAGAGTTCCTGGAGTTCTTCGACGGTTTCTCCATCGGCTCCAACGACCTGACCCAGTTGACCTTGGGCCTGGACCGCGATTCGGGGATCATCGCCCACCTGTTCGACGAGCGTAACCCAGCGGTCAAGAAGCTGCTGGCCAACGCCATCCAGGCTTGTAACAAGGCTGGCAAGTACATCGGTATCTGCGGCCAAGGCCCTTCGGACCACCCTGACCTGGCCAAATGGCTGATGGAGCAGGGGATCGAGAGCGTCTCGCTGAACCCCGATTCCGTGCTGGAAACCTGGTTCTTCCTGGCTGAAGGCCAAGCGTCCGCCTAAGGTCGCGTGGTCAAAAGTGCCGGTCACTCGTTGCGAGTGACCGGCATTCTTATCTGTACAGGGCGGGAATCCTTGGGGACGCCGCCCTTTTTTGTGCAAGAGCATTATGCAAAGCAGCAGCCATCTGTTTCCTGTCGCCCTGATCAGCGCTGAACGTCGCGGCGACCTGAGTGAAGACGTCTACCGGCTCAAACCCGGTAACAGCCCGGACGGCACCGTCGAGCTGGCGGTTACCCGTTTGGGCCTGGCCGATGTCCCGGAAAACCGGGGCACGCCGATTATTTTGTTGCATGGCAGTTTTTCCAACCGGCGATTCTGGTATTCGCCCAAAGGTATCGGCCTGGGGGCTTACCTGGCGCGTCGTGGATTTGATGTGTGGATCCCGGAAATGCGCGGCCATGGTTTGTCCAAACGCAATCACGACTACGCCAGAAACCGTGTCGCCGATTACGCGCGCTACGATTTGCCGGCCGTGGGGGCGTTTGTGTGTGAGCAAAGCGGGCAGATTCCGCACTGGATCGGGCATTCCCTCGGTGCCACTACCCTGGCTGCGGCCTTGGGTGGGCAGCACTTGGATGCATCAGGGGTGGCCTCGGTGGCGTTGTTCGGCTGCCAGGTCAGTCGCACCCACTGGCCGTTGAAAATTCCACCGGTGGAGTGGAGCGGTCGCTTTATCCTCAAGCGCCTTGCCCATCTGTCCGGCCCGCGCTTCAAGCGTGGGCCCGAGGACGAGCCGGCCGGCGTGATGATCGAAGCGATGCGTTGGAACGGCCTGTTCGGCCGGTTTGGCGATGCCGAGCATGACTGGTGGAAAGGCTTGGCGCAGGTCGATGTGCCGCTGTTGGCGGTGAGCGCAGCGGGCGACCGGCAAGACCCGGACTGGGCCTGCCGCAAGCTCTTCGAGCAAGTGGGCAGCGAGCATCGCCAGTACCTGTGCCTGGGACGTCAGCAAGGTTTCAGCGAGGATTTCGGCCATGTGCAGATGCTGGTCAGCAAAGCGGCCCAGGCCCAAGTGTGGCCTTTGGTCGAGCGTTGGTTGAACGACCCGCTGACACCCTTGTTGGGTACGCAACCCGAGGTGTCCGCAGCGGTTTGACGAAACGCTCTACCAAGGGCGTTTCACTCTTGAATGGTTGCGGCTAAGATATGACGCGCCACGCGCTTCTGGTCATATTCAGTCGCGTAACGTGTATTGCGTTGCGCTGATCGTGGTTTGATCATGGCCGCCGCCCACCCGCAGGCGCTTAAAGAATGCCTGTCGCGGGGCGTTTTCTTGATGTACACCGTGGATGTTCGACCTCTTCTTTGATGACAGGAGTTTCTCGATGAACCATTACGTGACCCCCGACCTGTGTGACGCCTACCCGGAGCTGGTGCAGGTAGTGGAGCCGATGTTCAGCAACTTCGGTGGCCGAGACTCCTTTGGTGGCGAGATAGTCACCCTCAAATGCTTCGAGGATAACTCGCTGGTCAAGGCGCAGGCTGACCTGCCGGGCGCTGGTAAAGTGCTGGTGGTAGACGGTGGTGGTTCGCTGCGCTGCGCGTTGCTGGGTGACATGATTGCCGAGAAAGCCGCGAAAAATGGTTGGGAAGGGCTGGTGATTTACGGGTGCATCCGTGACGTAGACGTCATCGCCCAGACCGACCTGGGTGTGCAGGCCCTGGCCTCTCATCCGAAAAAAACCGACAAGCGCGGCCTTGGCGACCTGAACGTGCCGGTGACATTCGCAGGCGTGACGTTCCGCCCCGGTGAGTACATTTATGCCGATAACAACGGGGTGATCGTGTCACCCAGCCCGCTGAAAATGCCTGAATAAACTGCCGCAACCGATCGGGGTGAGGATGTTCGAAGAAGAAAACGCGCAATGGGGGCTGGTGCATGCCCTGGTGCTGGACGGTAAAGGCGGTGCGCGTTCGATTGCCCGGACTGAGCTCGACGATTTGCAGTTGCAGCCCCAGGAAAGCCTGTGGCTGCACTGGGATCGCAGCCATCCTCAAACCCAGACCTGGCTGCGTAAATCCAGCGGCCTGAGCGAGTTTGCCTGTGACTTGCTGCTGGAGGAAAACACCCGTCCACGCCTGTTGCCGCTGCCGGACGCCGAATTGCTGTTGTTTCTGCGCGGGATCAATCTCAACCCAGGCGCGGAGCCGGAAGATATGGTGTCGGTGCGCATCTTCGCCGCCGCCAACCGAGTGATTTCCCTGCGTTTGCGCCCCTTGCGCGCTACCGATGAGTTGCTGGTGCAACTGGCAGACGGCAAAGGCCCCAAGACGGCGTCTGAACTCATCCTTTATATGGCTCAGTACCTGACCAACAAAGTGCAGGATCTGGTCGCTGGCTTGTCTGAAATCGTCGATTCCGAGGAAGAAAAACTCGATGCCGACGAACGGTATACCCCGGAGCACGGCAGCGTTCTGCAGATCCGTCGAAGAGCCGCCGGACTCAAGCGCTTCCTGGCCCCCCAGCGGGATATTTTCGCCCAACTGACACGAATCAAATTGGCGTGGTTCTGCGACGACGATGCCGACTATTGGAACGAACTGCACAACAGCCTGACCCGTTACCTGGAAGAGCTGGAATTGGCCAGAGAGCGCGTGGGGCTTGTGCTGGAGGCTGAGGACCGGCGCTTGAGCCTGCGCATGAACCGCACCATGTACCGCTTCGGGATCATCACCGGGATCTTCTTGCCGATGAGTTTTCTCACCGGTTTGCTCGGTATCAATGTGGGCGGCATTCCGTTCTCTGCCAGCCCTTATGGATTCATGATTGCGTGCCTGTTGATGGTGTCTGTGGCACTGGGGCAATGGTGGCTGTTTCGGCGATTGCGCTGGGTTTGACCTGAATATGACCTGAACGTAAGAAAGGGCCGATGTGACCCGATGAATTTTACCCTCGTCTTTTAAATCACTTGCGAGAGGTCTCTATGCACGATCCGTTCGAACAGTCTTTGCGTGACATGCTCAATGCTTCGCCATCCAACCGTGATGACGATGCCTGCCTGGGCCGCGTACTGAAAACCGCCAACCGTCAGGTAGGGGCGGGTGACCTGTTCGGTCTGCTCGGGCGTTGGTTGCCAGCGTTGATGATGGCCCTGAACAATGGTTCGGCCCATGTATCACCGGTTTCCCGTCGTAAACCTCTTGCTAGCACTGCTGATAAGGCTGATTGAATATGGAACTTGATCTCTGGACCCAGAGCCTGGTCACCGCGATGACCGCATTGTGGACCAAGGTGGCGAATTTCATTCCCAACCTGTTTGGTGCCCTGGTTCTGGTATTGCTGGGTTTTGTCGTGGCCAAGCTGCTCGATACCCTGCTGTCCAAATTGCTCGCCAAACTGGGGCTCGATCGCCTGATGGCCGGCACTGGCCTGACCAAATTGCTCGGCCGCGCGGGGTTGCAAGTACCGATTTCGACCCTGATCGGCAAGATCGTCTATTGGTTTGTTCTACTTATTTTTCTGGTTTCTGCAGCGCAGTCCCTTGGACTTGAGCGAGTTTCAGCTACGCTCGACATGCTGGCACTGTATTTGCCGAAAGTTTTCGGCGGCGCGCTGGTGCTGCTGGTGGGGGTTTTACTCGCGCAACTGGCCAACGGGCTGGTGCGCGGGGCCGCCGAAGGCGTGGGGTTGGACTACGCGGCAGGCCTGGGGCGAATCGCACAGGGGCTGGTGATCATCATCAGTATTTCCGTCGCGATCAGCCAGTTGGAGGTCAAGACTGACCTGCTCAACCACGTTATTGTGATTGTTTTGATTACCGTTGGTCTGGCAGTTGCGCTGGCCATGGGGTTGGGAAGCCGGGAAATTGCCGGTCAGATTCTTGCGGGAATCTATGTGCGTGAGCTGTATCAAGTTGGGCAACAGGTGCGTGTGGGCGAGGTCGAAGGGCAAATCGAGGAGATCGGCACAGTCAAGACGACCGTGCTGACCGATGACGGGGAACTGGTGTCGCTGTCGAACCGGATTCTCCTGGAGCAGCAGGTCAGTAGCCGCTAATCCGGCAAATCCTGCTAATGTACGCCGCCGCAAACCCGGGTGACCGGGTTGCAGCGGACATTGACCTGACTGTCGGCACGACTTGTTTTGAATAAAGCCCAAACGCTGTCCACGCGCTATGACCCCCGTGAGCTCTCTGATGAGGAGTTGGTCGCGCGCTCGCACACGGAGCTGTTTCACGTAACACGCGCGTACGAAGAATTGATGCGCAGGTATCAACGCACTCTGTTCAACGTTTGTTCAAGGTATTTGGGGAACGATAGAGACGCGGATGATGTCTGTCAGGAAGTGATGCTCAAGGTGCTATACGGCCTGAAGAACTTCGAGGGCAAATCGAAGTTCAAGACCTGGCTGTACAGCATCACGTACAACGAGTGCATCACGCAGTATCGGAAGGAACGGCGAAAGCGTCGCTTGATGGACGCTTTGAGTCTGGACCCCCTTGAGGAGGCGTCTGAAGAGAAGGCGCCGGCACCCGAGGAAAAGGGCGGACTTGATCGCTGGTTGGTGCATGTGAACCCGATTGACCGCGAAATTCTGGTGCTTCGATTTGTCGCAGAGCTGGAATTTCAGGAAATCGCTGACATCATGCATATGGGTTTGAGTGCTACAAAAATGCGGTACAAGCGTGCTCTTGATAAATTACGTGAGAAATTTGCGGGCGAGACTGAAACTTAGTGCGTAGCAAATATCTCTTACGTGTAGGCAAGTTCTGTTAGACTTGTCGCCGAGTTGTCCCCCGGTTTGTGGGACTGCTTTACAATCACCAGATGGGGATTTAACGGATGAAACTGAAAAACACCTTGGGCTTGGCCATTGGTTCTCTTATTGCCGCTACTTCTTTCGGCGTTCTGGCACAAGGCCAAGGCGCAGTTGAAGGCGAGCTGTTCTACAAGAAGCAGTACAACGATAGCGTTAAGCACATCGAAGACGGCTTCAACCCAGGCGCTCGCATTGGTTACTTCCTGACCGACGATCTGTCGTTGAATCTGTCGTACGACAAGACCAACCACACCCGTTCGAACGACGGCACTGGCAACCAGAAGATCAAAGGTGACACTGGCAGCCTCGTTGCTCAGTACCACTTCGGTCAGGCTGGCGTTGATAGCCTGCGTCCATACGTTGAAGGCGGTTTCGGCCACCAGAGCCGTACCAACGTTCAGGCTGACGGCCACAGCGGTCGCGACCAGACCACTTTCGCTACCATCGGTACCGGCGTGAAGTACTACTTCACCAACAACCTGTACGCTCGTGCTGGTGTTGAAGCTGACTACGGTCTGGACAACGGCAAGTGGGACTACTCCGCACTGGTTGGCCTGGGCGTGAACTTCGGCGGTAACGCTGGCGCAGCTGCTCCAGCTCCTACCCCAGCACCAGCTCCAGAGCCAGTTCCAGAGCCAGAAGCTCCGGTTGCTCAGGTTGTTCGTGTTGAGCTGGACGTTAAGTTCGACTTCGACAAGGCCGTTGTTAAGCCTAACAGCTACGGCGACGTTAAAAACCTGGCCGACTTCATGGCTCAGTACCCAGCTACCAACGTAGAAGTTGCTGGTCACACTGACTCCGTAGGTCCAGACGCTTACAACCAGAAGCTGTCCCAGCGTCGTGCTGACGCTGTTAAGCAAGTCCTGGTTAAAGACGGCGTTGCTCCTAGCCGTGTAACTGCTGTTGGTTACGGCGAATCCCGCCCAGTTGCTGACAACGCAACTGAAGCTGGTCGCGCTGTTAACCGTCGCGTAGAAGCGTCGGTTGAAGCTACCGCTCAGTAATTACTGAGTAGTAAAGAAAAGCCCGGCTCAGGCCGGGCTTTTTTTCGCCTGCGATTTGCCTCAGGCGCTTGCCGCAGCGGCGATGCTAGCCATCTGTGCGGCGCCGGCAACCTGGCCAATCACCAGGATGGCCGGGCTCTTCAGTGCAAAGGCTTTTGCAGCTTCATGCATGGCCGCCAGGGAGCTGCGGCATTCGCGTTGCTGGGGCAATGAAGCGTTTTCGATCATTGCCACCGGCATATCCGCAGCCATGCCGCCGTTGAGCAGCTGTTCGCGGATTTCTTCCAGCTTCGCCACGCCCATATATACCACCAGCGTGGTTCCACCCTCCGCCAGCGCACGCCAGTTCAAGCTACTGTCATCCTGGGTATGCGCGGTGACCAAGGTCACTCCGCGGCTCACCCCGCGCAAGGTCAAAGGGATGTCACACTGGGTCGCCCCGGCCAGCCCTGAGGTGATGCCATTGACCAATTCCACCTCGATTCCACGCTCGCGCAGCCAGGTTGCCTCCTCGCCACCGCGGCCAAAAATACACGGGTCACCGCCTTTAAGGCGTACCACGCACTTGCCCTGGCGTGCATAACGCAACATCAGGCGGTGAATAAAATCCTGCGGGGTAGAACGACATCCCCCGCGCTTGCCGACGGTAATTACCCGAGCGCTGGTGCAGTGTTCCAGTACTGTCGGGTTGACCAGATCATCAATCAGCACGACGTCCGCTGCCTGCAGAGCCCGGACCGCTTTCAGGGTCAGCAACTCCGGGTCACCCGGTCCTGCGCCTACCAGCCACACTTTTGCGCTCATGTTGTTCCCCTTACACACTGATGGCGATTGGCTGCGGGTTGCTGGCCAAAAGACGTTTGATTTCCGGCACGCAGGAGCCGCATTGGGTGCCGCAGCCCAGGGCCTGTTTGAGGCCATCCAGGTCCAGGCCGCTGCCGATACCGGCACACACGGCGTTTTCGCTGACGTTCTTGCAGTTGCACACAATCTTGTTGCTGGCCGTGGTACCGCCCGGCGGCGCGCTCAAGGGCGCCAGTAACCAGCGCCGCAGTTGCTCATCGGCCCGGCCTTCCAGCCACAGGCTTTGCAGCCAGTGACGGGCCAGGGTTTCGCCGGCCAGGCGCAGGGCGGTGATGCGACCTTTCTCGATTTTTACGCGCTTGCCGATTGAGCGGCGCGGGTCGTCATAGGCCATTACCGGGCCGTCGTTGAGGCCCAGCAGTTGGTCGATACGGGTCAAGAGTTGCAGGTCGGGCGCCTCGGTATGCGCGGCGCGCACCAGCAGCGCGGGGCGTTCACGGCCAGCCAGGCTCAGGCTGACGTAGGCAAAGGTTTCACACAGTGGGCGCAAGGCTTCGAAGTGCTGCTGTACATCGCCTTCGATCAGCGCAAACAGCTGCCACGGCAGTTGCACTGCTTCCAGGCGCACACCGCTGTGCTTGAGCTCCGGCTGCTTGGACAAAGGGTCGAACGCCGGTTGAGTGAGGGTATTGACGCCGCCCTTGAGAAAGCGGTCGCCCCAGTGCATGGGCAGAAACGCTTGGCCGGGACGCACACTGTCATCGCTGCCGACGGCGACGATCACGCTGCCGCGACGGCTTTTCAGGCTGACCAGGTCACCCTCTTTGAAGCGGTGGCGGCGTAGCTCATCCGGATGCAGGCTCAACAATGCTTCACTGACGTGCCCGAACAGCTGCGCTGCCGTGCCGGTGCGGCTCATCCCGTGCCATTGATCACGCAGGCGACCGGTGATCAGGGTCAGGGGGAATCGCGCATCGCGCTGTTCCTTGGCGGCTCGGTAAGGCTCGGCGACAAATCGCGCCCGGCCCGTGTCAGTAGGGAAAATGCCGTCGGTGTACAGGCGCGACGTACCCGCTTGCGCACCCTCGGGAAAGGGCCACTGCTGCGGGCCGAGCCGGTCGAGCAGGGCGTGGCTGATGCCGGACATATCCAGGTCACGGCCTTGGGTCAGTGACTTGAATTCATCAAACAGCTGCGCCGCTTGCTCAAAGGCGAACAGGCTCGGCAACGCCGGACGCAGACGACGCTCCAGGCGCTGTGCGAAATCCACCGTGATCGCCCAATCCGCGCGTGCTTCACCCGGTGGGTTGATGGCACGGCGCACGTGGGAAATACGCCGCTCGGAGTTGGTCACCGTGCCGTCTTTTTCACCCCAACTGGCGGCGGGCAGTAGCAGGTCGGCATAGGCGGCGGTTTCGGTGGTACGAAACGCTTCCTGCAACACCACGAACGGGCACGCTGCCAAAGCGGCGCGCACCGCGTTCTGGTCGGGCAGCGATTGGGCAGGGTTGGTACAGGCAATCCACAACGCCTTGATCTTGCCAGCCTGCACCTGTTCAAACAGTTCGATGGCGGTAAGGCCCGTAGTCGCGGGCAGTTGTTCCACGCCCCAATAGGCCGCCACTTCAGCGCGGTGTTCAGGGTTGGCTGCTTCGCGGTGGCCCGGCAGCAAGTTGGACAGGCTGCCGGTTTCGCGCCCGCCCATGGCGTTCGGTTGGCCGGTCAGGGAAAACGGCCCGCAGCCCGGCCGGCCAATGGTCCCCGTGGCTAGATGCAGGTTGATCAACGCGCTGTTTTTGGCGCTGCCGGCGGTGGATTGGTTAAGCCCCATGCACCACAGCGACAAAAAGCTGCTGGAGGTGCCGACCCACTGCGCACACAGGCGCAGTTGTTCGACGCTGATGCCGCACAGCTGCGTGACCATCTGCGGCGTGTAGTCATGCACCAGGCGCTTGAGTTCGGCCAGGCCGTCGGTATGGGCCTGGATAAACGCACGGTCGATCCAGTCTTCCCACAGCAGTAAATGCAAAATCCCGTGGAACAACGCCACATCCGTTCCCGGCAAGATGGCCAAGTGCAGGTCGGCCAAGTCGCAGGTGTCGGTACGCCGAGGGTCAATCACCAGCACTTTCATCTGCGGGCGTTGTGCCTTGGCTTGCTCCAGGCGTCGGAACAATACCGGGTGGGCGTAGGCCATATTGCTGCCGACGATCATCACGCAGTCGCTGTTTTCCAGGTCTTCATAGCTGCACGGCGGCGCATCGGCGCCCAGGCTGCGCTTGTAGCCGACCACCGCCGAAGACATGCACAGCCGAGAATTGCTGTCGATATTATTGGTGCCCACCAATGCGCGGGCCAGCTTGTTGAAGCTGTAGTAGTCCTCGGTCAGCAGTTGCCCGGAGATATAGAACGCCACACTGTCGGGCCCGTGTTCGGCAATAGTATCGGCGAACACGTTGGCCGCGTGGTCCAGGGCGGTGTCCCAGTCGGTGCGGGCGCGCGCCAGTTCTTTGCCCAAGCGCAATTGCGGGTAAAGAGCACGGGCGCTCAAGTCGCCGGTCAGGTGCAGGCTCGCGCCTTTGCTGCACAACTTGCCGAAGTTGGCCGGATGGCTGGGGTCGCCTTGCACCCCCAGGATCTGTTCGCCGTCATGCTCGATCAGCACGCCGCAGCCCACCCCGCAATAACAACAGGTGGACGCGGTGGTCTGGCGGTTCATCAACCCGCGTCCCGCAGGGCCAGCATCACCCGGCCGTTTTCGACCCGGGCTTGATGATGGTGGGCGCAGCCGATATCCGGGGCCTGGGCTTGGCCAGTCGCCAGGTCGATCTGCCAGTTGTGCAGCGGGCAGGCCACCCGCTTGCCGTAGATCAAGCCTTGGGACAGCGGCCCGCCTTTGTGTGGGCAGCGGTCGTCGAGGGCAAAGACTTCATCGTCACTGGTGCGAAAAATCGCAATGTCACCTTTCGGCCCGCTGATGATGCGCGAGCCCAGGGCGTTGATTTCATCGAGCGCGCAGATATCCAGCCAGTTCATAGCGAGACCTCCAGTTGTTTGACGGGGATCACGTCGAATTCCTTTTTCAGCAGCGGCTGTTCCAGGCGTTCTTTCCACGGGTCCTGCTCGAATGACAACGAGAACTGCAAACGCTCATTGAGGGCCTGGCGGCGGGCCGGGTCTTCCAGCACAGCCTTCTTGATATGCTCCATGCCCACCCGCTGCAGGTAGTGCACGGTGCGCTCCAGGTAGAAGGCTTCTTCGCGGTATAGCTGCAGGAATGCGCCGTTGTATTCGCGCACTTCCTCTGCGGTCTTCACCTTGACGAAGAACTCCGCGACTTCGGTCTTGATCCCGCCGTTGCCACCGATGTACATCTCCCAGCCCGAGTCGACACCGATAATGCCTACGTCCTTGATGCCCGCTTCCGAGCAGTTGCGTGGGCACCCGGAGACCGCCAACTTGACCTTGTGGGGCGACCACATATTGAACAGGTCATGCTCCAGCTCGATGCCCAGTTGCGTCGAGTTCTGCGTGCCAAACCGGCAGAACTCGCTGCCCACACAGGTTTTGACGGTGCGGATGGATTTGCCATAGGCATGCCCGGACGGCATATCCAGGTCCTTCCATACCCCTGGCAAGTCCTGCTTCTTGATACCGAGCAAGTCAATGCGCTGGCCGCCGGTGACCTTGACCATCGGCACGTTGTACTTGTCGGCCACATCGGCGATGCGGCGCAACTCCGAAGGATTGGTCACGCCGCCCCACATCCGTGGGACCACAGAGTAGGTGCCGTCTTTTTGAATATTGGCGTGGGCCCGTTCGTTGATCAGCCGCGATTGCGGGTCGTCCTTGGCTTCGCCGGGCCAGGTGGAGATCAGGTAATAGTTGAGGGCCGGGCGGCAGGTGGCGCAGCCATTGGGGGTGCGCCAGTTCAGGTAGCGCATGGTGCTGTCGATGGTCAGCAGGTGCTGCTCGCGGATGGCCTGGCGGATCTGCCCGTGGTTGAGGTCGCTGCAGCCACAGATGGCTTTTTCACTTTTGGGTTTGACGTCGGCGGCGCCGCCCACGGTGTTGATCAGGATCTGCTCGACCAGCCCGGCACAGGAGCCGCAGGAACTGGCGGCCTTGGTGTGTTTTTTCACCTCATCGACACTGAACAGCCCTTGTTCCTGGATCGCCTTGACGATGGTGCCCTTGCACACGCCGTTGCAGCCGCAGACTTCGGCGCTGTCGGCCATGCTCATGGCTTTGTCCTGGCCTTGGTGGCCGACATCGCCGAGTGCATTTTCACCGAACATCAGATGATCGCGGATTTCACCGATGGCGTGGTTCTCACGGATCTGGCGGAAATACCAGCCGCCATCGGCGGTATCGCCGTACAGGCAGGCGCCGACCAGGATGTCGTCCTTGATCACCAGCTTCTTGTACACGCCGCCAATCGGGTCGGAGAGCGTGATGGTCTCGGTGCCTTCGCCGCCCATGAAGTCGCCGGCGGAGAACAGGTCGATGCCGGTGACTTTCAGCTTGGTCGAGGTCACCGAGCCTTTGTAAGTGGCAAAGCCCAATTGGGCCAGGTGGTTGGCGCAGACCTTGGCCTGTTCGAACAAGGGTGCCACCAGGCCATAGGCGATGCCGCGATGGCTGGCGCATTCACCGATCGCATAGATACGCGGGTCGTAGGTTTGCATTGTGTCGTTGACCAGGATCCCACGGTTGCAGGGGATGCCGGACTTTTCCGCGAGTTCGGTATTGGGGCGGATGCCGGCAGCCATCACCACCAGGTCGGCCGGGATGATGTCGCCATTCTTGAACTGCACCGAGCCGACGCGGCCATTGCCGGCATCGTGCAGGGCCTGGGTTTGCTCGCACAGGCGAAACACCAGGCCGCGACTTTCCAGTTCGGTTTGCAGTAGCTGGCCGCTGGTCTTGTCCAGTTGCCGCTCCAGCAGCCATTCACCGATGTGCACCACCGTCACGTGCATGCCGCGCAGCATCAGGCCGTTGGCCGCTTCCAGGCCGAGCAGGCCGCCGCCGATCACCACCGCATGCTTGTGGGTCTTGGCGGTGTCGATCATCGCCTGTGTATCGGCAATGTCGCGGTAACCAATCACGCCCTGCAAGCTGTTGCCGGGAATTGGCAGGATAAACGGCGTGGACCCGGTGGCGATCAGCAGGCGGTCATATTCGGCCTCGGTGCCGTCTTCGGCGATGACTTTGCGCTTGACTCGGTCGATCTGCACCACTTTGCGGTTGAGCAGCAGTTTGACGTTGTTGTCCAGGTACCAATCCAGGTCGTTGAGCACGATCTCTTCGAAGGTTTGTTCACCGGCCAGTACCGGCGACAGCAGGATGCGGTTGTAGTTGGTGTGAGGCTCGGCGCCGAACACGGTGATGTCGTACAGCTCGTTGCTCAGCTTGAGCAGTTCTTCAAGGGTGCGAACCCCGGCCATGCCGTTGCCGATCATCACCAGTTTGAGTTTTTTCATGTCGTTCTCCGCAATGGCTCGACAAATCGTGCGCAAACAAAAAAGGCATCCCCGCTAGTCAGCTAGCGAGGACGCCTTTGTCCTGGTCCCGTTCTCTCGGGAAGCTCGGCCCTTCGTCGTTGAAGGAGCGGCTATATGTGGGGTGTTGGGAACGTTAATGCAGCAGCTGTGCCAAGTCCCTATAGCCCAGGTTTACTGAGCGTTTACACAGAGAGTCGGCGCATTCTGCCCGTTAGTGGTGCATCAGCCAGTACAGCAGCACCAGATTGAGTAGCAGCGAAGCCAACGCCAGGGTCTGCCAGACTTTCAAGGGTTCGCGTTCGAGCAAAGGGCGTGGGCGTACGCTCAATTCGCGGCGATCGGCCTGTTCCAGCACCAACAGCCATTCTTCGGCGGTTTCATAACGTTGGGCCGAGACAGCGGTCACCGCTCGTTCCAGGCTGTGTGGCAACCATTCCGGCAAGTCGGGGCGATAACGGCTGGCGCTGACGGGTTGGGAAAACCTGGGCCGTTGGAAGGCCTCGATTTCACCGTAGGGGTAATGCCCAGTCAGCAGGTAATACAAGGTCACGCCGACGCTATATAAGTCCTGTTGTGCCGTAGGCTGCTCGCCAGCGAACGCCTCGGGCGCGATGAAACTCGGGGTGCCGGGCAGCAGTTGCGCACGGTCCTCGGAGAGCCCGGGGCAATAGGCCAGGCCGAAGTCCAGCACCCGCAGTTCTCCATCTTCTCCCAGCAGCAGGTTTTCTGGCTTGATGTCGCGGTGCAGGATCTGCCGGCGATGCAACAGGCCCACGGCGCGCAGCAAGCGTTCGGCAATCGACTGCCATTGTGCCAACGGCAGCGGGCCCTGTTGTTGGAACAGTTGGGCCAGGGTTTGCCCGGCGTATTCGCGCATCACGTAGTACAAATGCTGACGGCCACTGGCGGCATGCACTTCGGGAAAGGCCCGGCCGGCGACCCGGCGCAGAAACCATTCCTCCGATAACAAGGCCTGGGCGGCGTCGGTATCGTCGCAACGCAACGGCAAGGTCTTGAGCAGCCAGGGTTGCCCCTGGGCGTCGTGCACGCGGTACAGCAGCGACTGCCGACTCTGCGCCAGCACGCTTTGCACCTGCCAGCCTTCAAAGGTTTGCCCGACTTTCAGCGGTGGCGGCAGTGGCCATTGCTGCAACTGCACCAAGGCGTCGCCGAGGGTGGCCGCGCCGAGTTGATCGATGCGCACCAGCAAGGCGCTGGCGTTGTCTTGACTACCCGCCAGGTGGGCGGCGTTGACCAGGGTGTTGACGGCCAGCTCGAGGTCGCTTTGTTCGCGCAGGATCGCGCCGATGCTGTGATCGCCCAGCGTGGCCCACACCCCATCGCTGAGTAGCAGGAAACACTCGCCCTCGCGCAATGGGCCATCGAGGAAATCCAGCACCAGATGCTGATCCAGGCCGAGGGCGCGCTTGAGCACATGTTGCATGCCCGGCTGTTCCCACACGTGGTCTTCGCTGATGCGTTGCAACTCTCCGTCAAGCCAACGATACGCCCGGCAATCACCGACATGGGCCAGGGTGAAACGCTGGCCGCGAAACACCAGGGCGCTCAGGGTGGTGAGCAACGGTTGGCCGCCGCCGTTGGCTTGCAACCAGCGATTCTGCGCCAGTAACAAGCGCTCCAGCGCCTGGGCCACGCCCCAGGTCTGTGGCGTAGCGTAGTAGTCCAGGGCCAGGGCCTGCAGGGTCGAGCGTGCGGCCAGGCCACCGTCGGCGCACTGGCTGACGCCGTCGGCCAGCGCGCACAGGTAGCCTTTGCTCGCGGCCAGTTCCGCCATGGGCGTGACCACCCGCAG
The DNA here is from genome assembly GCF_021609665.1 of Pseudomonas sp. PA-1-3F. Lineage (NCBI taxonomy): Bacteria > Pseudomonadati > Pseudomonadota > Gammaproteobacteria > Pseudomonadales > Pseudomonadaceae > Pseudomonas > Pseudomonas sp. PA-1-3F. The sequence goes on from NZ_WJZD01000042.1 coordinate 36,575, forward strand.
CGCGTCCTGGTTCTCGCTGCGCGGGCCGATGGCACTGGCCTGGGCGACGCTCAGTTGCAGGCTCATCAGACGCGGGCGGCGGTCACGGCGGCCGAACCCCAGGTGGTTCTCCAGCGCCGTTTCACCCCATGCAGGCCGAACCAGGCCAACACACCGAGGCTGGCGAACAACCACAGGGCCAGTTGATAGCTGCCAGTACTCTGCTTGATGGCGCCCATGCCCGCCGCAAGGGCGAAGCCACCGATGCCACCGGCCATGCCGATCAGGCCGGTCATGACGCCGATCTCACTGCGAAAACGCTGCGGCACCAGTTGGAATACTGCGCCATTGCCGGCGCCCAGGCCGAGCATGGTGCAGACGAAAAGCGCCAGCGCTGCGTAGGAGCTGGGCAAGTTGAACCCCACTGCCGCAATGCAGATCACCGCCACGCTATACATGCCGAGCAGGGTCTTGATCCCGCCGAATCGGTCTGCCAGGGCGCCACCCAATGGGCGCATCAGGCTGCCACCGAACACACAGGCGGCGGTGTAGTAGCCGGCGGTCACCGGGCTCAGGCCGTACTGGTCGTTGAAGTAGCCGGGCAGGGCGCTGGCCAGGCCGATAAACCCGCCGAAGGTCACGCTGTAGAAAAACATGAACCACCAGCTGTCGCGGTCGCCCAGGGCCTTGAAGTAGTCGGCCATGGATTTGGCTTTCGGCCGTTCAGGCGCATTGCGCGCAAGCCAGGCGAATACGATCAGGGTCAGCACCAGTGGGATCAGCGCAAAGCCGAATACATTGCTCCAACCAAAGGCGGCCGCCAGCACGGGCGCCAGCAACGCCGCAAACACGGTGCCGGAGTTACCGGCGCCGGCGATGCCCATAGCCTTGCCCTGGTGCTCCGCGGGGTACCACTGTGACGCCAAAGGCAGGGCGACCGCGAAGGACGCACCGGCCATGCCCAGGAACATGCCCAGCAGCAGCGCTTGTTCGTAGCTGTGGATCCCCAGTTTCCAGGCGCAGAACAGCGCCACGATCACAATCACCTGGCCAATCAGCCCGGCGGTCTTGGGCGACAGCTTGTCGGCCAGCATCCCCATCAAGAAGCGCAGTACCGCGCCCGCCAGGATCGGGGTGGCCACCACCAGGCCGCGCTGTTGGGTGGTCAGGTGCAAGTCAGCGGCAATCTGCACCGCCAGGGGGCCCAGCAGGTACCAGACCATGAAGCTCAGGTCGAAATACAGGAACGCGGCAAACAGGGTCGGGGTGTGCCCGGATTTCCAGAAGCTTGATTTCATCACGCACCTCAACGGTTGGGGGTCTAGAAACGAAAAAACGCCGCCACCGGGTTCGCGAGGGCAAACCGGGTGGGCGACGTCTTTGTCGTGAGGGGGCAACCGCCGTTGGCTACCTGTGATAATTCTTTAGCAAGAGCTGAGCCAGATCAGCCGAGCAACTCGCTCATGGCAATAATCTGCTCCGCCACCTGGATCAGTTTCTGTTGACGGCTCATGGCCTGGCGGCGCATCAGGGTGTAGGCCTCTTCCTCGTTGCAGCTCTTCATCTTCATCAGCAGGCCCTTGGCCAACTCGATGCGCTTGCGTTCGGCCAGTTGCTGGTCGCGGGCATGAAGCTGGGCGCGCAGGGCCTGGTCACTCTCGAAGCGCGCCATGGCCACATCGAGGATCGGTTGCAGGCGCTGGGCCTGGATACCTTCGACGATATAGGCACTGACGCCAGACTTGATGGCCTGGCGCATCACATTAGGGTCGTGCTCGTCGGTGAACATCACGATGGGCCGTGGCTGATCGCGGCTGACCAGCACCACTTGCTCCATCACATCGCGCCCGGGTGACTCGGTATCGATCAGGATCACATCAGGACGCACTGTTTCGACGCGTGCGGGCAGGTCGATGGTCAAGCCGGACTCATCGATCACCTCGAAGCCGGCCTCGGTCAATGCGGCCTTGAGGCGCCCGACCTTGCGCGGGGTGTCGTTGATCAACAGGATTCGCAGCATCGTCGGGCTCCTGTCAGCGCAGCGCTTGGCGATTGGCATCATCGGCCAGGGCATGCAGGTGGAAGCTGCGGGCGTAGCCAGCGGGGTCGCTGCCGTCCCAGGTCTTGCCGTCGAGCAACTGGCTGCGGCGCATGTCCGAGTCGCCTGCGGTAATGCCCAGCGCCTCGGCAGCCTGGCGATACAGTGCCAATTGCTGAACTTGCCGGGCAACGCCCAGGTAGTCAGGGTCTTCCCGCAGCAAGCCCCAGCGCCGGAACTGGGTCATGAACCACATGCCATCGCTGAGGTAAGGCAGGTTCACCTCGCCGTCGGCGAAAAAGCGCAGTGCATGGGGATCCTGCCAGTGGTTGCCCAGGCCATCGTCATAGTGCCCCAGCAGGCGCGGTTCGATGCAGCCCACAGGTGCGTCGAGGTATTCACTGGCACTGAGCAACTGGGCGGTAGAGCGGCGGTTTTCACGGCTCTGCTCGATAAACCGACTGGCCTCGAGGATCGCCATGACCAGTACGCGTGCGGTATTGGGGTACGCGTCAGCGAAGGCTTGGGTGCAGCCCAGGACTTTTTCCGGGTGGTCCGGCCAGATTGCCTGGCTAGTCGCCAGGGTAAAGCCCTGGTTTTGTTGCACTGCGCTGGCGCACCAGGGTTCACCCACGCAAAGTCCGTCGATGCGTCCGGCTTGCAGGTGCGCCACCATTTGCGGCGGCGGCACCACCACACTGTTCACATCCTGCAATGGATGAATGCCTTGGCTCGCCAGCCAGTAGTACAACCACATGGCATGGGTGCCGGTGGGAAACGTCTGAGCGAAGGTCAGTTTTGTCCGGCTTTGGTGCACATGGCCTTTCAACGCCTCAGGAGTGATCACGCCTTGCTGTTGCAGGCCGTGGGACAGGTTGATGCCCTGGCCATTCTGGTTAAGCCCCATCAGCACTGCCATGGGGCTGGCGGCGACGCCGCCGATGCCCAGGTGTACGGCATAAATCAGCCCGTAGAGACTGTGGGCGGCGTCGAGTTCACCGCTGACCAGCTTATCGCGCAGGTTGGCCCAGGACGCCTGGCGCTTGAGGTTGAGTGTGAGGCCGTAAGGTTGGGCGAAGCCCTGGGTGGCGGCGACCACCAACGAGGCGCAATCGGTCAGGGCCATGAACCCAAGGTCCAGGCTGCTCTTTTCCGGGGCATCGCTGCCGTGTACCCAAGCCAGCGGATCGTTCATCAATACCTGCCTTTTCTGAAAAAAAAGCGCCGTTTCCCAGGCTGGCGTTACAGGCCATTGCAGGGAAACGACGCCTCTGTCCGTAGGCCCGTACCGCCGTTGGTGCGAGCCTGATACAGAGTGCATAGCAAGGCACATGCCATGGGTGGGCCGGTGCAACTGGCCGTCAACTTTCCATCATGATTGAACCTTGTGCGCCTCGCAGTATGGCCGCTTCCTCAGGCCAGACCGCCAGGCATTCCCACGGTGCACGCTGATTTCCTCGCAACCCTCAATTGCCGCTGGCTGTACAGCGTGCTGCTGTGCGCCGCGCTGTTGCTGGGCAGTCGCACGGCCTGTGGCGAGGTGTACCAGGCACAGGATGAGGGGCTGCCGGCTTTCTTTGCTGCGTTGTCTGTGTCATTGGGCCTGCCCGTGGTGACCAGCCGTGCCGTGGCTAGTAGGCAGGTGAGCGGAGCGTTCGATTTTGCGGCGCCGCAACAGGTCATTGAAACGCTCACCGCGCGCGAAGGCTTGATCTGGCACAGCGATGGCCAAGTGTTGCACGTCTACGCTGCCGACGAAGCGAGAAGCTCGGCGGTGGCGCTGCAACATATTAGTGTCGACAGGCTGCGTGGCATCATGCGACGTGCAGGGCTGGATGAGCCGCGTTATCCGCTGCGCGCAAACGGGGCGCGCATGTTCTACGTGTCCGGGCCTCCCAGCTATGTCGATCATATATTGCGGCTGACGCAACTGATGGATCGACCCCCTCGCAAGGCGCCAGAGCGCCCGCCTGCATTTGGCGTGGTGCAAGTGATCAATTTCCCGGTGGAAGATCACCCGCACGGCGTGGGTACCAACAGGGGCCTGGTACCAGGCATGCTCTCGATGATCCAGGCCCGGCTATCCCAGGCGCAGAGGGTCCAGTTGGCCGACGGCCGCCTTGCGTTGCTGGCCTATCCGGATACCAACAGTGTGTTGATCAAGGGCTCGCATGCCCAAGTGAAAGTTATCGAGAAGCTGCTCGCCGAGCTGGATGTGGCCCAGGTGCTGAATGAAACCTTGCCGGGGCAGGCGCATGCCGGTGGTGGCGACCCGCAGGCCGGGCCACCTCAGTTGACCGCCGCGCAATATGAGCGTGTGCAACGTGCGTTCCTACGGACGGAGCGCGAGTTTTCCCCCTGAAAAGGCATTTGTCCATGCACCTGGAAATACTGCTGCAGGAGCAATTGATCAGCCGCAAGCGTTTGGCCGCGTTCGCGCCGGGAAAAGTGCTGCCCTTGGACCCAGGCGTCACACGATGTGTGGAGGTGCGGGTCAATGGACAATTGATGGCGTTAGGTGAGTTGGTGCAGTTGGAGGACCGGCTAGGGGTCGAGTTGCAGGAGACCTTTCAGGAATGGCTGTCGCGATAAGGGGGCAAGCGATTTGTCTGACCGGCAGCGGCCCAAAAAAAACCATTGAATGGGTTTTTTCCTAACGCGAGTCTGCGGGGCGGTTTTTATAGTCGTGCCAATGGCAGGTGAGCCGGTTCACACAGTAAGGATTTGAATGTCAGTAGTCGATACAGAGGTGCGTATGGCCGTCGTGACGCAAGAAGCGGCGGCATCCCTGGTCTTCGCTCGCTGGACCTTGCACGGCGATGGTCGGTTGATAGGCGCGGATGCGGATATACAGCTGCCTCCCAAGGAGGGGCAGGTGCTGCGGTTGCTGCTGGCCTCCGGTGGCGCACTGATGACCAAGGACCGCTTGCTGGAACTGGCCTGGCCTCGGGGCGAGGTAGCCGATGAGTCACTTACGCGTTGTATTTATTCCCTGCGCAAGCACTTGAGGGCCGACAAAGGCTTTATCAAGACTATTTATGGCAAGGGCTATCGCTTTACATGCCCGGTACGGGTGGGTGATCAACCGAGGGCTGTCCTGCACCTGTGCGCCGTCTGTGGTCAGGCCAGTAATGTTAAAGGTTAGGGTCGGGGGCAGAGGCCTGTTGTTCAGTGTGCTGATGGGCTGTAACCCGGCATGGGCCTATTGCTGGGAAGAGGCGGCCAGCCGCTACGATCTCGAGCCAGAGTTACTGCAGGCTATCGCCTCAGTCGAGTCGGGTTACCGTGCGCAAGCAATGAACTACAGCAACCGAAACGGCACACGGGATATTGGCTTGATGCAGATAAACAGCATTCACCTGCCTCGTTTGCTCAAGCAGGGTATTACCGAAGAGCGGTTGTTGAACGAACCTTGCCTGTCGGTGGAAGTAGGCGCCTCGATTCTTGCCGATTTTATACAGCGTTTTGGCTACAACTGGACGGCAGTGGGCGCTTACAACGTTGGGCCCGGCCCCGGCCCTCAGCGTGAGGCATTACGCCTGCGTTACGCCGAGAGGATCTGGGTGCGCTATGAGGCCTTGATGGCGCAGCGTCAATGAGATCGAGTGTCATGCCTCGCATGCAACCCACCGCCGCGGCTATAATCACCGCCACCTTTTACCGCCATCCGAGTCTAGCCCGCCCATGTATAACCTGGCCCGCCAGCTGTTGTTCAAACTTTCCCCGGAAACCTCCCACGATCTGTCCCTGGACCTGATCGGCGCTGGTGGCCGCCTGGGGCTCAATGGCCTGGTATGCAAGGCACCGGCGAAAATGCCGGTGTCGGTGATGGGGCTCGACTTCCCCAACCCGGTCGGGCTGGCAGCCGGCCTGGACAAGAACGGCGCCGCCATCGACGGGTTTGCGCAGTTGGGTTTCGGCTTTGTCGAAATCGGCACCGTGACCCCACGACCGCAACCGGGCAACCCCAAGCCCCGCATTTTCCGCCTGCCGGAAGCGGAGGCGATCATTAATCGCATGGGCTTCAATAACCTCGGCGTCGACCATCTGCTGTCGCGGGTTCAGGCGGCGAAATACACCGGCATCCTGGGTATCAACATCGGCAAGAACTTTGACACCCCTGTGGAACGTGCGGTGGATGACTACCTGATATGCCTGGACAAGGTCTACGCCCACGCCAGCTATGTCACCGTCAACGTCAGCTCGCCCAACACTCCGGGCCTGCGCAGCCTGCAATTTGGCGATTCCCTCAAGCAACTGCTCGAAGCCTTGCGCCAGCGCCAGGAAGACCTCGCCGTGCGTCACGGCAAGCGTGTGCCCCTGGCCATCAAGATCGCGCCGGACATGAGCGATGAAGAAACCGTACTGGTGGCCCAGGCCCTGGTGGATGCGGGGATGGACGCGGTGATTGCAACCAATACCACCCTCAGCCGCGTGGGTGTCGAAGGCCTGGCCCATGGTGACGAGGCGGGCGGCCTGTCGGGCGCGCCAGTGCGTGACAAGAGCACCCATATCGTCAAGGTGCTGGCGGCCGAGTTGGCCGGGCGTTTGCCGATCATCGCGGTGGGCGGTATTACCGAAGGCAAGCACGCGGCCGAGAAGATCGCGGCTGGCGCCAGCCTGGTGCAGTTGTACTCCGGCTTTATCTATAAAGGGCCGGCGTTGATTCGCCAGTCGGTGGATGCCATCGCTGCCTTTCGCTGACAATCTGCGGGGCAATAAAAAGGGCTCCATAAAGGAGCCCCTGGGCCGAAGCCCGCCGCCCGGATGGGGCGCGCGTGGTTAAGTCGTTACTCGTTCAGAGATGTGTGTCGGAATAAAGTGCCCCTGATTAGCCGACGGCGTGAAGTTCGTTGAGTCTGTGGATGCCCGCAGTGCCAGTCATACCGTCCCAGTTGTCGCCGCGTCCTTCTCGCCAGCCGTTGATCCAGGCTTGGCGTACCGACGGTAGAGTAAATGGGCAAAGCTCACGGGATTTTCCATGAACGCCATATTGATATCCGCGTAAAAATGCTCTTTCCAACGGATCACGCTTAAGTCTTCTCATAGGGTGTTTCCCTCACTTGTTGACTGTCTAGATATCCTTCGGCCTTGTCCAAGGCCGGGCAGAGTTTTTCTGCCGTTGGTGGGCTCGCTGCCGGCGTGGCGAGCCGATGTGTCGGCACCGTTACGGCGCCAACCTGTGTTGAGTTCTAACCAATAGGTCACATGTATTCAATGATCGTTTTGTCATAAGCACGTAACGATAACGATGCTATAGCCATAAGCGGGGATGGTTATTCGCCCCTTTTATAGGGCAAAGCCAGCTATGATGTGCCCTGCACAGAGGAAAGGTTTAATCCCTTGGTGAGAATGACCGCCTGTTGCAGTCGGTTATTATTCGACGAAGGGTCGGAATATTTCTTTTTGTTGCACAACATTCTTCTTCTGCCTCGCCAATAAAGGCTCAAGGGCCCGTCAGACGGGGTGGAACGGCACATTCGTGCCACGCGAGCACTCTTCGAGAAAAGTGCTTGATTGAAAACCGAACCGGCGATGCGTCGCCTGTTCACTTATTGCTGAAAAGCCTGGAATGCCCCATGTCGGACCGTTTTGAACTCTTCCTCACCTGCCCCAAGGGCCTCGAAGGCCTGCTGATCGAGGAAGCCGTCGGGCTTGGCCTTGAGGAAGCCCGCGAGCACACCTCGGCCGTGCGCGGCATGGCCGACATGGAAACCGCTTACCGCCTGTGTCTCTGGTCACGCCTGGCCAACCGTGTGTTGCTGGTGCTCAAGCGCTTCCCGATGAAGGACGCCGAAGATCTTTACCACGGCGTGCTGGACATCGAATGGGCTGACCACATGGTTCCCGACGGTACCCTCGCGGTGGAGTTCAGCGGGCACGGCTCGGGCATCGACAACACCCACTTCGGCGCCCTGAAGGTCAAGGATGCGATCGTCGACAAACTGCGCACCCCGACCGGCGAACGTCCGTCCATCGACAAGATCAACCCTGACCTGCGCATTCACCTGCGCCTGGACCGTGGCGAAGCCATCCTGTCCCTGGACCTTTCCGGCCACAGCCTGCACCAGCGCGGCTACCGTCTGCAGCAGGGCGCGGCACCGCTGAAGGAAAACCTGGCGGCGGCGATCCTGATCCGCGCCGGCTGGCCGCGTATTGCAGCCGAAGGCGGCGCGCTGACAGACCCGATGTGCGGTGTGGGTACCTTTCTGGTCGAGGGCGCGATGATCGCCGCCGACATGGCCCCCAACCTCAATCGTGAACTGTGGGGGTTCACCACCTGGCTGGGCCACGTCCCGGCGCTGTGGAAAAAACTGCACGCAGAAGCCACTGAGCGTGCCGCTATCGGCATGAACAAGTCGCCGTTGTGGGTGCGTGGCTATGAAGCCGACCCACGCTTGATCCAGCCTGCTCGCAATAACATCGAGCGCGCCGGGCTGAGCCATTGGATCAAGGTGTACCAAGGCGAAGTCGGTACTTTCGAGCCGCGCCCGGACCAGAACCAGAAAGGCCTGGTCATCTGCAACCCACCTTACGGCGAGCGCCTGGGTGATGAAGCCAGCCTGTTGTACCTCTACCAGAACCTCGGCGAACGCCTGCGCCAGGCCTGCATGGGCTGGGAAGCGGCGGTGTTTACCGGCGCGCCGGACCTGGGCAAGCGCATGGGTATCCGTAGCCACAAACAGTATTCGTTCTGGAACGGCGCATTGCCGTGCAAGTTGCTGCTGATCAAGGTCAACCCGGATCAGTTCGTCACGGGCGAGCGCCGCACTCCTGAACAGCGTCAGGCCGAACGTGAGCAAGCGGCCTACGACCAGGCCCCGAGCGAGCCGGCAGAGCGTCAGTACAACAAGAACGGCAACCCGATCAAGCCCGCCCCGGCCCCCGTGGTGGAACAGGCGCGCTTGAGCGAAGGCGGGCAGATGTTCGCCAACCGCCTGCAGAAGAACCTCAAGCTGTTGGGCAAATGGGCCAAGCGCGAAGGGGTGGATTGCTACCGTGTGTATGACGCCGACATGCCTGAATACTCCATGGCCATCGACCTGTACCACGATTGGGTGCACGTACAGGAATACGCCGCGCCTAAATCCATCGACCCGGAAAAAGCCTCGGCCCGCATGTTCGATGCCCTGGCGGCAATTCCCCAGGCACTGAACGTCGACAAGAGCCGTGTGGTGGTCAAGCGTCGTGAGCGTCAGAGCGGCACCAAGCAATACGAGCGTCAGAGTGCCCAAGGTAAATTCACCGAGGTCAGTGAAGGCGGCGTTAAGTTGCTGGTCAACCTCACCGATTACCTGGACACCGGCCTGTTCCTCGACCATCGCCCAATGCGCATGCGCATCCAGAAGGAAGCGGCGGGCAAGCGCTTCCTCAATCTGTATTGCTACACCGCCACAGCCAGTGTGCATGCTGCCAAGGGCGGCGCGCGCAGCACCACCAGCGTCGACCTGTCCAAGACCTACCTGGACTGGGCGCGTCGCAATTTCTCCCTCAACGGCTTCTCCGACAAGAACCGCCTGGAACAGGGTGACGTGATGGCGTGGCTGGAAGCGAGCCGCGATGAATTCGACATGATTTTCATCGACCCGCCGACCTTCTCCAACTCCAAGCGCATGGAAGGCATCTTCGACGTGCAGCGTGACCATGTGCAGTTGCTCGACCTGGCCATGGCGCGCCTGGCGCCGGGTGGCGTGCTGTACTTCTCCAACAACTTCCGCAAGTTCCAGCTGGAAGACAACCTCAGCGAACGCTATGCGGTCGAGGAGATCAGCGACAAGACCATCGACCCGGATTTTGCGCGCAATGCCAAGATCCACCGCGCCTGGAAAATCACCGCACGCTGATTTCCCCCTATAGGAACGAGCTTCTGTGGCGAGGGAGCTTGCTCCCGCTGGGGTGCGCAGCGCCCCCCAAAAAATTTCCGGCGCCTCCCCCCCCCGCCGGGGGAAG
>NZ_WJZD01000043.1:0-44344 GCF_021609665.1 Pseudomonas sp. PA-1-3F
TTATTAGCCAGACCTTTCAGTCCTCCCCCTCCACGGCTATAAAAACAAGAAATTCACTTTCAACAACATCCGAGGGGATAGACCTGTAAACAAAAATCTCATCTCCCAAATTCAAAATAAAAAAACGTTCTTCACAATCAAATGAAAAACCAACACCCACAATCCTATCTTCCACTGAGGATTTCACCAGAACAGCTGAAGACAGCGTTTTGTTTATAACATTACTAAAGCATGCATCGTCGGACATCGACGCAATTACTTGCGCGCCATACTCTTGCATATCGCATTCGGTTAATGGCTCCACGGATAGTCCTATCGAAGCCCCATCACTATCGCAAAATAAACGGCCAGGAATGTTTCCTTCAAAATGGAAACTAATCTATTGTGGAAAGCCATGCGCCACCGAGCCTAAATTATGAATGAGTGCGTCCACCGACAAAAGCCTTTTGCCAATGGCAAGTATAAGCCACGCTTTCAACGAAGAATCTTTCATCATCTAACCTTCCCTTCCAGCGCACTTTTTACTGATGGATTTTGGTTGACGCCATCTTTCAAAATCGTCACAAACGTACCATTCGGCTTGGTCACCACGACATCATTGCCTTTAATTCTAAAATAGACATTGCCTCGCGCACCATTAGCTCCCTGCCCCGCGAAGGTCCCAGGGATAACCTTTGTGGCGTTATTCCCAATATCGTTAATCAAATCTGTAACAAATTTACGATCTGCGGCACAAGACAAAAGGGGACAGTTCTATTTAATAACTGGCATTTAGGGAGAAGATCAGCAATTGTGCGATTATGTTGCATGTTCTTGCGCTATTTCTGGCTATCCCGCTGAGGGACGGGTGTGATCTGCTGGATATTACTGGACGAAAATTAAACGCGAAGATCTAAAGCAGAATCTGGGCAGTTAACTCATAACTGCCCGACCGACTTACAAGAAACCATTTTGTTAAAGAACCACCAAAACAGAACCTTTACACCAACTCAACCAAGCCCAATCAAAACTGTAGTATATCAACCAATTTGACCAGACAAAAAAATCAAACCACTAAGCTCTTTAGTCGCTCACCCGCACTGAGTAGTTCGTCGGCAGAAAGCGGAGTATAACTAATTACAATCAAAACCCCCTCTTCAAACTCACACACTTCTTCTACATAACCATTCAACAAATCAACAAGTTCAAGCGGCCCTTTTCCGAAGGCGCGAAAACACAATTCCTTATCGAAATAATTCGCCGCATTTATACGGAAAACGCCATCCCTACCGTTAACGTCTTTTTTTGTAGCATCACAAGCTTCCAACACTAAAGGCCAATCACTCCTCGTAACATTCCAATCATGTAAAGCTGAGCGATAGGAGCCAAACGCCTTTATATAAACAGGAAAAACAATCCTCAACAAATATGAATAGTCGACTTTGGAGGCTGTGAATTCAATAAATAGCGTATCATCAAACTGCGCATCATCCTGGAGATACTTCTGATCTCGCAGAGCATATGAAATTCGACCTTTAACGCCGACTGGAAGTAGCTTATCCAATGACACCGAGGTCACCAACTCGCTTCCAATAGGGGGGACTTCAAAGGCATCGTTCAAATTCCACGGAACGCCCAAATCGCCTATAGCTCTCAAAAAATCTTTATGCCTCTCTTCGATAGACTCTGAAACACTAGGCCTATGTCGAAATTCGAGTTTATATGTGGTAATCACCGTGCCACCCTTACAGAAATATTTCTGATATTTGGCTCATTAAGTATATCTATTAACAAAAGGAGGGCGATATATTTAGTACACCTTCAAATTTTAATTTAAATAAATCTGCCCCCTTTCCTTTTCAACTTATTCATCATCCCAAAACTGCCCCGGCGGCGCATAGTTGCCATCTTCCAAGATGCTGCACCATCCAAAAAGCCTATAAAACATTTCAAGATCCAATATTTGGTAGATATCAATATCAACTTTTTTTAACGTCACCCGACCGTGTGCATAGTGAGAGTATTGCCCACCTACCCCACCTATCGCTCTTTTTTCAAGTTCTGCACGATCCCACTCCAGAACGGTTCCTGCAGCTTCTGGCAAAGGGTCCAAAAATTCAATTTCAAACTCCGTTGCAATTTTGCAAATGCAAGGAATCCGCCTTTGCTCGAGCAGGCTGTGGGTTAACAAATTCTCGGGAAACTTAATGCTTAATTTCATTTCAGAGCATCCTTTGGAACAACAACATAACCTGAAAAATTCTTTTCAAAAGTAGTCGCGGGGCTAAAGTACTGCTTACCATGAGGATCACTGCAAAAGGGGACAGATTTATTTAATGCGCCTTTAAACTCTAATTTAAATAAATCTGTCCCCTTTTCTCGTGAGATTAAAAGGTGGTACCTACCCATCCATCTTTACTGGATACCCACGCAGACCGTGACGGCGCGCAACCCACAATCAGAAATACAACTACCATTATTACGCTAATTTTTTTCACGTTTTCTCTCCGTGAAAATGTGAAAAATGGGACATATTTATTTAATACGTTTTTCAACTCTAATTCTAAATAAGCCTTTCCCTTTTCTCACTTTTTTATTCATCTCCGCTCTGGCACCGACTCAACTTTTTCCATTTATATGATTTCGCCACGGCACGAGCAGTCCCTCCAACAAGACTCGATCAACAACACCATCATCAATGGCGCCGACAAAAGTTGTATCCAACTGAAACTCAAAGGAAATATTTTCCTTTTCCGATAACTTTTTTACGGCACAGACTATTTCTTCCACTTCATCTAGATTTTTTGAATCCATATCAACAGACAGTATATTCGGTTGCAGTGCTGAATAAATCTCCAACATTCCACCCACCACTTCCGCGCCCCCTTCGTCTATCGCGTCAATAAAGGTTGGCGGGGCAATGCTCCATATTCTTGACGCAGCGAGCTCATTCACGAGCTGCTGCACATTAGATCTAATAGACTGATCTAAGTCTTGAGCCACGTAGAAAATCAACTTTTGCTTCTCATGTTCTAGCGGTACGGAATGCATTATTCAGCTCCTTTTTTTGGAGGGTATGCCGGGAGAGCCGACCCTGGACCGCCTGGATTATATCTAAACCCTCCTGGCATATGCGCATCCAAATGCCGTGTATCAGGCAGTGGCACAGTAAGTGGCGAACCCTGAACATGGTGCATAGGAATTCTCTCGCCCTTTAGCCCTGCATCTTCAGGAAAAACCTTAACCCATGCATCGTCGACTTTTGGAGTCCGTCCTTTAGCAATCGCGGCCCGATTTTCAGTACTTAAGATTTGACCATACCCAAGGTCATCCCAATTATTACGCAGTGCTCTCCAATCTGCGGCATTTGTACGAACAACACCTGTCCTAGTCGCACCAGAAGTCACAATAGGCGCGGGAGGCACTACTTCGCCTGTCGCCTTTGGACCCGCCGCCTCTTCAAGGGAACCCGCGCCGACTTGGCTTCCTTTCCCCTTACCAGAGCTTGAACGTGAAGGCAGTGTGATCCCAACTCCGGCCTTAATTGCCTCCGCACCGAGCTTAACTAATGGCCCACCGCCCGCAGAGCTGATATCTGCTGCAATTTGGCTGGACGCGTCTAGGTTGTTCCCTATCACAAAACCAACCGCAGAAGCAGCACCGCCCTGCCCTTGGGATCTCAACCTACCTACCAGATCAACGAGTTTCTGATCATCGTTCGCCAAGGAAGTGGCAATACCTCGGCAGCGTTGCGGATCGCGTGCGCAAAGCGCATCCAACTCGTCATTTCTCTGCTGATCAAGTTCCGCATAGCGCTGCCTGACCTCACGCTTCTCTTGCTCCGTAGTCTTGCTATCTACCTCCCGAAGCATTTCCTCGACTTCTTCGTGGTAAAGATAGTTGAACGTCGTCGCCTTCTGAGCAATCTGAGAGCCTTTTTCCAAATCTCCATCGACCGCCGCAGCTGCTAACAAGCCTGTCAGCTGTGAAAGCATCAGCGTGATGTCGTCATTGCCTTGAGCAGCCCACACCAACTGATTGATGAGTGCCTCATTCAGCCCGGCAGCGGCAGCCCCGGTTTTGAAATCGCTACCTGTGGCTTCAGCCAGCAATCCCCCCATCAAAGCGTGCGCAATAATCTTTTGAGGGCTGCTATTGGGGAACGTGACGTAGTCACCCACCCAATTAAAACCGGTAGCCATTGCAACGTTGCCAGCCTCTCCCAACAGGGCCGCATTGAAGTTGTCGCCGAAGCTTCCCCCTTGAATGGCCGTCGATATTCCGCTAGAGATTACCGCCCGGCCACCGGTACGCAGCGCGATATCGCCTGCTGACGTCCAGGTGAAAATATCTTTGGAGGAGTTCGTAACCGCCAAGGTTGAACCCGTACTCGGGGTAACACCTTGGACTGTGCTTGTACTTGTGCCTGCACCTGCACCTGCACCTGCACCGTCAGCACCAGCGAACCAATTGGTGTCGGCATACTCAAGAGCCCCCGCCGTGAACCCGGCGACTGCTGCGCTTTTCAGGCTATTGGCGCTGACCGTTTCCTTAAGCGCTGCACCCAAATTGCCTTTGTTGTTGATGGTGCTAGTGACTGCCGTCGTACTCAGGCTGGTGCTCACCGCAAGGGTGGCTCCCTGCAACCCGAATCCTACCGGCCCCATGATCGCCGCCATCATGATCGCAATCGCAATCTTGGCACCGGCGCCCAACCCTGAGTTGTCGTACTTGAAGCTCTCGTGAATCTCCTTTACCTGGCGCCAATCAATGTCGCCACGTGCCTCAGCTTGCTTGAGCCAGGCCAAATTAGGATCAGCCTTGACCATCGCATCAACGGTCTGGCTTACAGTCTGCTGATCGACCTGTTTGACGTCGATACGAATGCCTTCGGCGGCCTTGATGACAAGCTGTCCTTGGGCAACCAACTCGCTCTGACGCAAGGTTTCGTCTGTATTACCTTTGCCCTTAGCGCTGAACCACGAGAGGTCGCTTTTGCTCTTAGTGTGGCTCTCATCGTGCAGGTCCTTGACGCCTTCAAAGACAATTGCACCACCGCTATCAAGGATGATGTCCTTGCCGCTATTAAGCTTCGCAACTTGATACAGCTGGTCGCCGTCGCTTTTAAGGACTAGGTTGCCACCTGTCTTGATCTCGGTCCCTACCTGGGTGGTGCGGGTCACTTCATCCATCTGCGCCTTTTTAGCGCCCCAGCTTCCCTTCTCCTTCATGTCATACAACGTATGCGTACTGTTCTCAGCCGCCAACAAACTCAACTTATCCCCGCTATACAGATAAGCCTCATTCCCCGCGCTGATCCTGCTCGCCACAATCGTGGTATCACGCCCAGCCTGGCTGACAAAATCCCCACCCGCCGTCAGTACGCTCGCCACTTGAGTGGTCTGGTCGTCCGAGGTCTTGATGCGTTTTTTGCCGTCCTTTTCCTTGCCCTCAACGTTGTGCATGTCGCTGACCGAGGCGACGTTGAGGTCGCGGCCGGCAGCGATGTTGAGGTCTTTGCCGGCGGTGGCGGTGCTGCCGATGATGTTGACGTCTTGCCCGGCCTGCATGTTGAGGTTGCCGCCCGCCGTGACGCTGGCGGCGAGGTTTTTGACGTCGGTGGTGATGGTGGATTTCTCGCCGCCGTCGCGGGTTTCGTGTTTGACGCTGGTGTCGCTGGCGGCGATGAGGTTGAGGTCGCGGCCGGCGGTTAAGTTAGCGTCGTTGCCCGCTACCAGGGCGCCTCGGTTGGTGAGGTCGCGGCCGGCGTCGATGGCGAGATTTTCGCGGGCGACGATGGTGCCGGCGCTGGTGTCGGTGAGGGTGCGCATGCCGGCGCCGTCACGCACCTGGATGGCGGTGGTGTCGTTGGTGATGTCGCCTTTGAGCGCCGTGAGGCTGACTTGTTTGCCGCGGATTTCGCCGGCCATGGCGTTGCGGATGCTGTCCTGGGCCAGCAGGTTGAGGTTGTTGCCGGCTTCGACCAGGCCGCCGGTGTAGATACTGCCGCTGCTGATGGCGGAGAGGTTGTTGCTGGCGCGCAAGGTGCCGACGTTGATCAGGTCGCCGCCGGTGACCAGGTTGAGGTCGCGGCCCTGGATGAGGCTGTTGCCGCGCACGTTGCGCGAGTCGGCCTGGGCCAGGTACAGCACCGGTACGAGGACGGTCTGGCCGTCGATGACGCGGTTTTCCATCCACACGATGTCGTGGGTCAGGGCGCCGACTTGCTGGTCGGTGAGGGCCACACCCAGGCTCAGACGCAGGGCGTCTTTGCTGGCAAGGCCGTTGTCCATTAGGTAGCGGAACTGCTCGGCGTCGCTGTACAGGCCGCCGGCGAGGAAGCGCTGGCCGGTTTGCGCGAGGACGGCGTCGCGGATCAAGCGGGTTTCGTACTGGCCGTCACCGAGGCGGCGCCAGGCGTTGTCGGCGGTGAAACCGAGTTTGCCGAGCATGTAGTCGGAGCTGAAGAAGCCCGACACCGAGGTGAACTCGGGGTTGGTTTCGATCAGGTAGTGGCTGGTGGGGTCGGCGTTTTTGACGAACAGGCCGTATTCGCCCTTGGGCAGTTGGAAGGTGGGCGAGGTGGTGGGGTCGACCGGGGCGAAGGCGGTGCCGGTGTAGTCCACGGGCACGAAGCCGCCACCAGGGGCCACGCCTACCACGGGCAATACGCTGCCGGGCGCCTGGGCGCTCGGGTCGTTGGCGTGTTTGCTCAGGTTGATGTTGATGCCGCCGACGGGGATGCCGGTCTGGTCGTCGCCGAGGGTGCCGGTCAACTGGGCCAGGGTGTTGTTGTGCAGCGTGCCGTTTTGCAGGGTGCGGGCGACGTTGAGGTTGACCGTGCCGCCCGCTTGCAGGGTGGCGTCGTAGCCGGGGCCGCTGTTGTTGGTCCAGGTGGTGACGTCACTTGCGTAGGCGAACGGCAGGCTGTTGGGTGAGCGGCTTTTGAGTTCTTCGAAGCGCGCCTTATCAAAATTCCCGGCCGCCGTGGCCGCATTGAACGCGGGCACGTCGACGTATTGCATGCGTTCAAACAAATCGTCGGAGACGTGACCTGGCGTGCCGATGACAAGCTTGCGCTGGCCCGTGCGCGTGGCGGCGCCCTGGTTGAGCAGGTCACCGGCAGTGATGCTCAGGTCGCCATTGGCGGCCATCAGGCTGTAGCGGTTCTGCACAGTGTCGCCTTGCAGCAGCATGTTTTTGCCAGCCACCAGGCGCGCCGCTACCGAGTCCTTGGTCGCCGCCTCAAGGTACGTTTCGTAGATGGTGATCTCGCCGCGTTCCCAGTTGTCGCTCTCGCCGCAGTGCTGGCCACAGATCCAACTCAAGCTGCCGGTGGTCAGTGTTTGCCCGAGTTCGAATTCATCTTTGGCGTTTTCGATAAAGCCCGCATTGATGGCGATCGAGCCTTCGCTTTCCACGGTGCCGGAGCGGTTGCTGAACAGCACGGCACGCCCGCCATCGCGGGCGGCGAAGCTCAGGTTGCCTTTGCTGTAGACATCGCCATAGCTGTTGCTGAAGCCATTGCTGCGCAAGGTCATGTCGCCGCCGCTGAACAGCAGCGTATCGGCGGCATTGGTGATGCCGTTGACTGCGGTGAGGTTCACTGCGCCCTGGGCACCAAGGGTGCCACGGTTGTTGATTTGCGCGGCGGCGATGTCCAGTTGCTGGCGGGCGGTGAGGAACCCGAGGTTGTCCAGGGTGCCGCCCAGGGTCAGGCGCGCATTGGTTGCGGCCAGGCGGCCGCCGTTCTGGCTGAGGTTGTTGGCGGCGACGGTGAGTGTTTGCAGGGCCGAGACGCGGCCGCTGTTGGTGATATCGCCGGTGGTGATGCTGATGTCACTGTCGCTGAGCAGTTCGCCGCCGTTGTCCAGGCTGGCCACGTTGAGGATCAAGCCCTTGGCGCTGGCCATGCGGTCACCGGCCTTGAGGGCCAGCCCTTGGTCGCTCTTGTAGGTGAGCACGTCGTTGAGTTGCACACGGCCCAGGCCGTCGACTTTACCGAATGCCCAGTCGGCGCTGCCCATGCCCTGGATATTGCCCTGGCTGCCTTCGAGGCTGGCGGTGTTGAGGTGGAACAGGCCGGTGCCGGCGTGTTGCAACATGCCGTTCTGGTTGTTGACGCTGGCGGCGTCAAGGCTGAAGGCCTGGCTGCCGAATTCGAGGGTGCCGTTCTGGTTGTTCAACGCACCGCTGAGGTTGAGCTTGCTGCTGGCGCCGCCCAGGGCACGCAGTTGGCCGTTGGCGCTGTTGTCCAGGTTGCCGCCGGTGAGGGTCAGGCCCTGGTTGGCTTCGATCAGGCCGCCCTGGTTGCTGAGGGTGCCACGTGAGGTCAGGTTGATCTGGTTGCCGCTGATCTGGCCGCCCGCGCTGTTGTCGAGGCTGGCGCCGCTGACGGTCACTTGTTCTTTGCCGAACAGTTTGCCGCCACGGTTGGCCAGGGCTTCTACGGTCAGTTGCAGGTTGCCGACCAGGCTTGCCATCAGGCCGCCGCTGGCGTTGTCGACGCTGTTGGCGGTGACGCTCAGGCTGTCGCCCTGCACGGTGCCGCCCTGGTTATCCAGGCGGGTGGTGTTCAGTTCGGTGAGGGCGCCGCCGCTGAGGATCAGGCCTTTGCGGTTGCTTACATCCTGGCCGCTGTAGCTCAGGCCTTCGGCGCCGGCCAGCAGTTGGCCGTTGTCGTTGTTCAGGTGCTGGGCGGCGATGTCCAGGCGCTTGCCGCGCAGGGTGCCGCCGTCGTTGTTGAGGGTGGTGAGCTGCTTGACCAGCACGCTGCGTTCGCCTGCGTCGATCTGGCCGCCGACGTTGGTGAGCAGGTCGCTGACCTTGAGCACCACATCACCGCCATCGCTGACCAGCGCGCCTTTGTTGCTGTTGGTGAAGGTCTGCGCGGTGACGTCGACGGTCTGGCCCAGCAGGATGCCGGCGCTGTTGTCGAAGCGCTCGCCTTGCAGTTGCAGCAGGCCCTCGCTCTGGATGCGGCCCTGGGCGTTGAGCAACTGGCCCGGGCCTTTGAGCAGCAGGCTTACGCCCTGGGCGCCACCGGCCAGCAGGCCGGCGTTGCGGTTGTCGAGGCCCGAGGCGCGCACGTCGAGGTGGTCACCCAACACGCGCCCGGCGCGGTTGTCGATATCGCCGCCGGCCACGTCGAGCAGCAGTTGCTTGCCGACGATGGTGCCGCCCTGGTTATCCAGGTTGGCGGCGTGCAGTTCGATATCGCCCTGCCCGGCCTGCAAGCGGCCCTGGGCGTTGTTGAGCTGTTGCGCGGCGGTGAGGGTGAGCTTGCCGGTGTCGGCGCTCAGTACGCCGCCTGCGTTGCTGCTGAGGGTGCCGGCCGTAACGTTCAGATCGGTGCTGGCCTGGGCGAAACCCTGGTTGTTGTTGAAGGTGTTGGACACGGCGAGGTTGAGCGCGCCGCCGTCGGCCTGGATCAGGCCCTTGAGGCTGTTGTCGAGGTTGCTGGCAGTGACGGTCGCGGTCTTGGCCACCAGCACGCCGTTCTGGTTGTTCAGGCTGCCGGCGTTGACGGTCAGGTCGTTGGCGATGACTTGCCCACCGCTGTTGTTCAGGTCGGCGCTGGTGAGCACCAGGCTGCCGCCGGCCATTTCGATACGGCCCTGGCGGTTGTCCAGGGAGGCGCTGTTGAGCGTGGCGGCCTGGCCTTCGCCGAAGCGGATCAGGCCGCCGAGGTTGACGATGGCCGGCGAGTTGATCGCCAGGGTTTGTTCGCCAAACAGACGTGCGCTGGCGCCCTGGTTGGTGAGTTTGGCGCTGCTGACCTCGACGGTCTTGGCCTGGATGATCGCGCCCTGGTTGGTCAGCGCTTGCGCGGCGGTAATCGCCAGTGCGCGGCTGGCCAACAGGTTGCCGCTGGTGGTGACGGTTTGCGCGTTTACCACCAGATCGCCGGTGGTGTTGCGGCTGTTATCGGCGGCGACGCCGGCTTCGATGATGCCGGGGTTGTTCACGCTGGCCGCGTTGATGTCGATGCGCTGGCCGGCGGCGATGCTTTTGCGGTTGACCAGGGCCTGGGCGCTGGTGACCTGCACGTTGCCGTTGGCGTAGACCTTGTCGGTGAGGTCGACGTTTTGCGCGGTGACCTTGACGTTACCGGTGGCCGCCGCCTGCGCCATGCTCAGGCGCCCGTTGGCGTCGAGCTGAATATCGCCGCCACTGGCGGCCAGGGTGCCGTCGAGCTTCACGCCCACACCTGCCTCGGTGCCCACCAGTTTGATCGCGCCGGCATACATGCCGCCCAGGGCCGACGAGTCGATCGCCAGCTCCGGCTTGGCGCTGCCGTCATCGGCGCGGGCGGTGGTTTTCAGGCTTTGCGCATCGACGTCGTTGCGCCCGGCGATCACGTTGAGTTCGCGGGCGTTGATTTGTGCGTTGATCTTGGCCGAGCGGGTGATGATGTCGAAACGTTCGACGTTGCTGGCGTTCAAGCCTTCGCCGTCGATGGTCACGGCGCCGCCATCCACTTCATAGCGCTGCAATTGGCCGCTGGCGTCGAGCACCGGTTTGCCGGTGGTGAGGGTGACGTTGGGGGTGTTGATAAAGCCGCAACCGCTGCACGTCACGCCGTACGGGTTGGCGACAATGACCTTGGCCGACTGCCCCGCCACTTCGGTGTAGCCGCGCAACTGGCTGGGGCTGCCGCCGTTGACTTCGTTGAGGATGACGTTCGCCGCGCCGCCCTTGAGGTTGGGGTTGCCGACAATGATCCCGCCCAGTTGGGTGTTGACCATGGCGGTGTTGCCGTTGTTGAGGATCACGCCGTTGGGGCCGACGTTGTAGTCCTTGAACTGGTTATGGGACAAGCCCGCGCCATTGGGGGTAGCGATGTTTACCACCGGCACGCCATTGCCCGCCGCGCCCACGGTGGTGCCCGGCGCACTGACCACAATGCCCTCGGCCTGGGCCAGCAGCGGCTGCCAGAACAGTGCGTTGGCAAGGATCAACGCCAGCCCGCGCTTGGGCAGGCCGAAGAACGCGTCCCGGCGCTTCAGGGCGGCAGAAGGTTGGCGGGCCAGGAAGGCGAATTGGCGAACATCCATTGTCAGGCTCTCATGCAGCGGGGAGTTGAATTACAGGAAAAAATCCATGCGGAAGTAGATCGGCGCTTCGCGCTCGGTCACCACACCGGGTCTTTCTAACGAATGAGCAAAGGTCACGCTGGTGCTGACGTGTTTGCCACGGGCGAACAGCTCCAGGGAGTTGCTGGACACCCGGCCATGAACGTTGTCGTTGTAGCGGTCGTTGCGGATCACGCCTTGGTCATAACCGACGCTGGCGCCGTATTCGGCGAAGGCCGGGCGCATCCAGTCGAGGGTCACCGGGCGTGCCCAGCGCACTTCGTTGCGCCAGTAGCCGCCGCTGTCGCCGGTCAGCAACTGGTCCTTGAAACCGCGCACCGACGCCGAGCCGCCGAGGCTCATGCGCTGGGGCGAAAACAGAATGTCTTCGCTGTGTTGGCCGGTGGCCAAACTGCTGAAGCTGAACGACTCGCCCCACAGGCTGAACGGTTGCAGGTAGCTGACGGTGGCGGTGTATTTGCGGTAGCGCGAATTGGGCTGGCGCCGACCGAGCGGGTCACGCTCGTCTTGAGACTGGGCGTCGAGCAGGCCGATGCCGCTTTGCATGCCCAGGTCCAGGTTGACGAAGGCACTGCCGATGCGCCGACCGTGGTTGACGCCCAGTTGCAGTTCGCTGAGGCGGTTGCTGCTGGCCTCGGTGCGTGCGTCGAGGATGTAGTTGTTGGTGCGCAGGTGCGCCAGGCCGACGTTGACCGAGGTCTTGCTCACATCGTCGCGATGGATCACCCGCTCGGCGCGCAGTTGGTGGTTCTGGTTGTCGCCGTCCTGCTTGAATTTGAAGCCGTCGGTCACGCCGTAGGTGCGGTAGTCGCTCTCGCTGTAGGTGTAGCTGAAGTTCCACCAGCCCCAGGGCAGGTTGTAGTAGAGCAGGGTGTTTTTCGAGGTTTTCTGGTGGTCGCTGATGGCGTCATGGCCGCCGCGCAGCATCAGTTGGTCACCCAGGCCCAGTGGGCTGTCCCACTCAAGGCCAGCGCCCCATTGCTGTTCGCCGGTGCTTTTCTGCCCGTCGTTGTTGCGCGACAGGCTGGCACGCCAGGGCTTTTGCGCGGTGTTCTTGACCACCACGTCGCTGCCGCCGATTTGCTTGCCGGGGGTGAGTTCCATCTGCGCTTGTTTGGACGGCAGGCGGTTGAGCTGGTCCACCAGTTGCTCGATTTCACGCAGGTTCAATGCTTCACCGACTTTGCCGGGAAAGGCCATGGCCAGTTCGCGGTCGGTCACCGTGCTGCCTTCGGCGCTGCGCAACGCTTCGAGTTTGCCTTCCACCACCAGCACTTGCAGATGGCCGGTGGAGAGGTCTTGCTGCGGCAGGTAGGCACGGCTGGTGACGCGGCCTTTGCCGAGGTAGTAGTCGGTGATGGTTTTGAGCAGGTCGTTCAGCTGGGACACGCCCAGGCACTGGCCGATGTAGGGCTTGAGCAAGCGCTCGCGGTCGGGCGCCGGAAGGCTGTCGGCGCCTTTGAGTTCGATGGTTTTGATCGGGAAGCAACGGGTGTCGGCCGGGGTTGCCGGGGCTTGGGGCTTGTTCGCTTTGCCGGGCAGGTCCTGCAGCTCCTGGAGGCGCCGCTGTTGCTCTTCAAGCAAGCGGTTCTGCCGGTCGCGGATCAAGTCTTGATCGCCAGGCGTGGGGGCGGCGGATGCACTGTTCAGGCTCAGGCAGGTGAGCAGGAGGGTGCAGAGCAATAACCGGGTCCATGGCAATAACGAAGACATGTTCGATCCATCGAAAATCAAGGGCCGCGAAACTAACATCGAACTTCTAGCTCGCCTAGAAACGGGCGACGTTGGGCCGTTCGACTGATTAGTTTTCTAACCTATTGATTATTAATAATAATTTTTCATCAAAAGAGTTTATGTCGGGCACTTGCGGTGATTAATCCGACAAGCGGCAACTGTTTTGATGGCGATTCGACGAATGACTTTCTGACTGCCATTATTTAGCCATCAGGTGTTCGTCGAGTTAGGTTAGTACCGGAGAAGGGGGAAAAGTTCGCGAGGGTTTTGTGAATTGGATCCCATTTATCGGAATTGCGACACGTGCGTTGAATCAGGTGGGGAGCACTCGCGCCATTTTATAGGAGCGAGCTCGCTCGCGAAAAACTCACAGGCGCCGCGTTTATTCAGAAAGCACGCGTTATCGCTGGCGTTTTTCGCGAGCAAGCTCGCTCCTACATAACGCCCTTGTCTTTGTCGGGTACCAGGGTCAGGCCGGGGCGTTCGACGTCGCGGGAGACGTGAGACTTCACTTCTTCGACGCCGCCCTCTTCATCGTTGTGAATCACCAGCACGCCGGGGCGGCGCAGTTGTTCGAGGTCGCCGTCGCCCAAGTTGAAACTTTCACTCAGGTGCTGGTCGCTCAGCGCATTGGCCTCGGCGCGGCGCTGGGCGAATTTGCGCCCGCGATGCTGCTGATAACGTGCCCAGCTGATCAGGATCACCGCATTGAACAGCGCGATCCACAGGTAAACCTGCAAGGTGTTGAGCGCCGCAAAGATAGGCGCCTCGATGCGTGGGCCGCCGTGGGTTTCAAGCATAGCGCTGATGCCTCGCGCCAGCAGCCAGATCAACCCACCCCAGGCCAGCAGGGTCAGCAGCACATCGACGATCCACATCAGTGTGTTTTGGCGAGTTCTGACCAGTTTCATGATCACGCCTCCTCTTGTGCAGGTTTGATACCGCGGTCCGGGCTGACCCAGCGTGCGCGTTTCTGATGCTGGTTGAACAACACCTTGGGAAAGCTGACCAGGGTGGTGAGCAGGCTCACCAGCCAGAACACCATCGGGTACCACACGGTCCAGAACAGGGTTTTCCACAGGTCTTTTTCGTAGCGCCGGTCGATCAGGATGCTCACCGCAAACTGCAGCAGGCACACCATCGCCAGCACCAGGCCGGTGAACGCGGGCGGCACCAACGAGCTCACGGTGATCGCCGCCGGCAGCGTGACGAATTTACCCACGGCCCAGAAGATCACCGACAGCAGGAAGGTGAAGGCCCAACCGGTAGACAGGCAGTACTCGAACAGCAGCGGCCACAGGTAGCGGTGGCGCCATTGCCAGATGCCACGGATGTTCTTGAACAGCACTTCAGCGCCGCCCTGGGCCCAACGCAGGCGTTGTTTCCACAGGCCGCCGACGGTTTCGGGCATGAGGATCCAGCATAGGGCGCGCGGCTCGTAGAAGATCGCCCAGTGATCGAGTTGCAGCTTCCAACTGACATCGATGTCCTCGGTGATCATGTCGGTGCTCCAGTAGTCGATGCGGTCCAGGGCCTTCTTGCGAAACGCCACCACCACACCGGAGACCGTGAAGATCCGACCGAATACCCGCTGGGTACGCTTGATCAAACCGATGATCGAGGAGAACTCGCCCACCTGCACCCGGCCGATCAGGGTCGAGCGGGTACGAATGCGCGGGTTGCCGGTGACGGCCCCCAGGCGCGGGTTGTCGAGCATCGGCGCGACCATGTAGGCGGCCGCGTTTTTGTCGAGCAAGGCATCGCCGTCGATGCACACCAGGTATTCGCTGCGGGCGGCCACGGCGCCCATGCGCAGGGCCACGGCTTTGCCCTGGTTCTGCGCCAGGTGCAGCACGCGCAAGCGCGGGTGTTGCAACGCCAGGGCATCGAGAACTGCGGCGGTGTTGTCGCTGGAGCCGTCGTTGACCGCGATCACTTCGATGTTCGGGTACAACTGGCCGAGGGCCGCGCCAATGGTGTCAGCGACGTTATCGCCCTCGTTGTAGCAAGGGATGATGATCGAGATCAGCGGCTCGCCGGCCAGGGTCGGCGCCGGCGTGTCTTCTTTCCACGGCCAGTGGCGTTCCCAATGCAGCCAGAAGTAAAGGCCACCGGCTATCCATAGTGCCGACATGAACAACGGGTAGAAGAACACGAAGTCCATCAGAAACTGCCCGGTCACCAGGAAGATCAGGCCCAGGGGCAAGCCCAGTACCAGTGCCAACACGAATAGAGCCAGGATTCTGTCAACCATGATCAAGGGTTCCATTGGTTGGAGAGGGCCGGACGAATAGTTTTCAAGTCCGGGGAGTTTTCCAGGAAGTTGTCCGGGTAGTAGCCGAAACTGGTGACGCCCTGGCGTTTGAGTACACCCATCCACTCTGCCAATTGCTCAGCGCTGATATCCGGTGCGGCCTGGGTGCGCCAGTCTTTGGCTTGCAATTCGAAGATGGTTTTTTCCATGGCGCCGGGGCGCGCCTTGACCGTGGCGATGAGTTTTTCCAGCCAGGCGTTGGAGGTCTTCACTTCCTGGCCTTCCATCAACGGCATCGCCATCGGCGCGGTCCAGTCGTAGGCCTGGAGGAAGTCATCAAGGTTCTGCGCGAACCAGGTTTCGCTGCCAGGGTTGAGCATCGGCTCGGCGAAGATATTGCGCGCGGTGAGTACCTGCGGCCCACGGATAGCGCGGACCTTGGCGGTGAGCTCATGGGTGAAGTCGATCAGGTAGCGGCTTTTGAAACGGGTCCAGCGCTGCATCACGGCCGGGTCGGCACGCAGGGCGGCGATGCTGTCCGGCAGGCCTTGGGCCGCATAGGCCTTGAGCGCTGCGGGGCTGGCGTCTTCGAAGTCGTTGAACACCGCATCATCGTGGTAAAGGATGCCGTCAATCGGCCCTACACGCGCCAGGTCTTGGTAGATCTCACCGATGATCTGCCGCACCTTGGGATCAAACGGCGACAGGCGCTTGTATTGATCCGGGTCGGGGCCGACCTGGCCGGTTTCCGGGTCCCAGCGGGTGACACGCGGCAGCTTGGGGTCCAGGGCAAAACTCAGCACCGGCATCCAGGCGTACACACTGGCATGGGCACGGGTGTGCAACTGCCAGGCGACACGGTTGAAAAGATCGGCCCGCATCGGCAGGTGACGGTTAGGGAAGTACAGCGAATGCACCAGGCCGTCGCCCTTGGGGTCGGCGAAGGCTTGCAGGAACACGGTGCCAGCACCCATGTCCACCACGCGCTGAACCAGCACGTCGAGGTTGCGTGCCTGCTGGGCCGGGTCGGGGTCGTACACGTTGTCCAGGTCTACGTGCAGCACGCGCATCGGCGCTTTGGTCTGCACGGCGACCATGCTGTTGGCAAAATGCTCGCCGTCCGGGTCTGAGGCCACCAGAAAGCGTGGGCTGTTCATCAGGTTGCCGAGGTCGTCGAGCCCGTCTTCCAGGGTCAGCGCCATCTCGTAGCCGTGCTCGCCGACCACCGCCAACGAGGTGCCATCGGCGGCCCCGTACGGCCACACCCATACACGCGGCGCCTTGCCGGTGACGGTTCGGATTTTGTTCGAAATCGCGGCGACGTCAGCCCGCATACGCGCCTGGAACTGCGCTTCGCTTTCGTAGCCGTTGGTTTTGGGGTCAAAACTTCGCGTGGTGGCGGCCGGTTCCAGGTTGCCCTGGGGGTTGGCCAGGATGCCTTTGTGATTGGCGTCGGTGTGGGCGGCGATTTCCACCAGGCCAGACTGCGACACCTCGCGAATCTGCTGCCACGTCAGGAACTCTCCCCGTGGTCGTGGCGTACCGGCAAAATCCACCGGTTGGTTCAACGGCGTGTCGATCCAGGACCCCACCGGCGCCAACAATGCAGGCCAGTGGTAGGCACGCAGAATCGGCATCACGCGGGTGTAGAAGCTGGAATAACCGTCATCGAAGCTGAGCATCACCGCCTTGGGCGGCAATGCCGGGCCGCCACGCCTGGCCGCCAGAATCTGGTCGACGCTTACCGCCTGGTAGCCATTCTCCCGCAGCCACGCCAGTTGCTCGATCAAACGCTCGGTGCGCACCGCCACCACGGCTTGATCGGGGTCGCGATCTTCCACGTCGTGATAGGCAATGCCCAAAAAGTGGTTCTTCGGCCACGGCGCTTCGTTGGGCGCTATCGGCCGTTCGGCGGGTGGGGTGTAGGGCGCGGGTTGTTGGGCGCAGGCGGCGGCCAGCATTACACCCAGGACCAACAAGCAACGGCTGAGGACGGTCATGGTCAGGCTCTTTTAGAAACGGTAAGTGAGGTCGACGAGCAGGCGCAGATCGCGTTCGCGATCACCGTCATAAGGTCGGCTGATCAGGCTGAGGTTGGCGCCCATTTCCAGTACGTCATTCCAGCGATAGCGTTGGCCGTAGCCAATCAGGCCAATACCGCCGGTGGAGTAGTCACGCTGGCTGTAGGTACCCGCGCCGATTTGGAACTGCTGACTCCACTGGGTTTCGTAGCGGTGATAGAGCACGTGATTGACGTTGATCATGGGCAACACCGTGAAGTCCGACTTCGGGTTGAAGTACACGGTGTCTTCCTTGCTGTTGCGGCTGGCGCCCACTTCCAGGCCCAGGTCCACTTGCACATGGGGCGAGCTGTAGAGGCCCTCGCGGCCGGTGAGCAATGCTTCGAAGCGGTCGTTGCCGTCGCTGAAATGGGACGGGCTGAGGGTCAGTTTCCACTCGCGGCTTTCGTTGGCGCGCCAGCGGATAAAACCGCTGCCGCCGTTGGCTGTGACACCGTCATTCAGGGCCCGCAACGGCGTGGTGCTGAGCAAATAGCCAAGGCTGCCGCCGTATTGCCAGTGGTCGTTGATGTCGCGGGCAATCGACACGCTGGCGCCTTGCTTGGAACCGTCGCCATAGGAATGGTTGGACACTTCGGCTTCGATGGTCATGTCACGGGTGCGACGCTCCACGCCCACGCGCTGCCAGCGATGTTGGCCAGTGCCCTCCTGGAAGTCGGCGGTGGCATAGCCGGCACCGGCGAACAGGCGCCAGTCTTCGTCGATGGGAGGCGTGTAGATCACGCTTTCAATGCCCCAGTCTCGGCTGCCGGAGACGGCACCAGCGTCGTTGTTATTGCCACCACCGTAGCTCTTGCCGGTGTAGGCCTCGACACGCAACTCGGCCATGTCGTGCACATCGCGCAGGCGGCTCAGGCGCTGCACCTGACGGTTGTCCGGGTTACGGGCGAGCACGTCGTCGGTGAGCGCGTCCATCTGCCGCCATTCTTGCAAGTCCATGGCGGTATAGGCCTGGGAGACTTCCAGGCCGATATCGCGGGGAGCCTGGGTTTCGGTTTCCTTGAGCGTGCCTTCGGCGCGACGCGGCCAGTCGCGGGCGCGGTACATGTCGGCCTGGGCCAGACGCAGGCCCACATTGCCCGGTGCCTTGGCCACCAGGGCTTCCAGGCTGGCTTCGCTGCCGGGCAGGTCACCGCCATAGGTACCGGCCTGGGCGGATAATTGTTGGGCGTCCATCCAGTTGTCATTGGGGTTACCAATGGGCAAGCCCTTGAGCTCAACGCGGGGGTTTTGCTCCTTGGCCAGGTTGTTAGCGACCTGGCGAGCCTCTTCGACCTTGTCGCTTTCCAACAAGGCGTAGAACAGCGCCGTGCTGTCATCGACCCGATAGCTGGCATCGGTGTCGGGGGCGGTGAGTACCTGGCGGTACAACGGCTCGGCCTTTTCCGGCTGGCGCTGTTCCAGGTAAGAGCCGGCAACCCAACGCAACGCGTAGGTAGGTAGTTGCACGCCTTCGCCAGTGAGGGTCTGGTAATCGCGGATCACCTCGGCATGCCGTGCTCGCGCTTTGAGCGCGCCCAGGCGGTCAATGCGCCAGCGGATGACGTCGTCCTTGGCTGTGGCGTCCGGCGCCCAGCGACTGATCAGTTTGTCGTAGTCCTGCAGGGCACGGTCTGCGATGACGTAGCGTTCCTTCTCGCTGCGTGTGGCGAACTCAGCCATGCGCACACGCTCGGCGGCAAGGTCACCTTCGAGGCGGCGCTGGGTGACTGCGTCCACCAGCCCCGGGCGCTTGGCCGAGAGGCGCAGTGCCGGCTCCGGCAGCCGCGCCTTTTGCAGGGCAACGATGTATTCACGCGCCACTTCGGGTTTATCGCCCGCCCGGATAAAGGCTTGGTCGAATTCGAACAGCGCGTCGTAGTTCAGGCCGGCACGTGTCAGCGCATATCCCAGGGCCATGCGGCGATTGGGGTCATTGGGTTGCGCCGCCACCAGCGTGCGCAGGCGTTGTACCGCTTCGTTGGCTTTGCCGCCATCGGCCTGGGTGAGGGCCTGGCCCAGTTGCAGGTCGACGTTATTGGGTTCACGCAGCAGCGCCTGGCGATAGACCGCTTCGGCCTGAGCCCACTGCTTTTGATTGCGATAAGTGCGCGCCACCGTGGCGAGTGCCTGGGTGGTGAGGTTGCGATGCTTGCCTTGCGCCTCGTACACCTTGAGCACTTCGGCGTCTTGCCCGGCCCAGCCGGCGATCACCAGGTGGTCGCTGACCTGGCCTGGGGTCTGGCGTTCGGCGGAGAGTTGGCGAAGTTGGGTCAGCGCCGGCGTGAAGTGACCGTTGCGGGCCTGGATGATCAGGGCGTCGTAGGCAGGGTCGGCAAATGCAAGGCCTGGGACCAGCAATTGGCTGCACAGTGCGGCTCCGATAAGCAGACGCAACCGGCCTGAGGCACTGTAGGGGTGGTTTCGCAGCATGTCGTGAGCTTCCTTACACACGGAAAGCTCTAACGATAGATGGTCCTGAACGAAACGCTTCAGGGTGTCGGCGTCTCGGGGCCCGACCTAGCTTTCCTGTAGGAACTATCCCTTAGGGAAGTAGGGGGAAGCACAATTCAGAACAATTGTTCAGAATTGTACGACCGCGATTTTTTGCCCTCACACAAAACAAAAGTGGGAGCCGGGTTTGTGTGGGAGCCGGGCTTGCCCGCGATGCAGGCACCTCGGTCGTTCAGCCAGACCGGGGCGATGCTATCGCAGGCAAGCCAGCTCCCACACAAGCCAGCTCCCACATTTTTTTATCGCATTTCAGGTTTATTGGGCGCCGCTGACCGCACCGGCTTTGGACATCACAAAGCCGAGGAACTGCTCAACGGTCATCTTCTGGCCGTTGAAGGTCACCTCGTTGTTGGCGTAGTGCAGCTTGGAAACCACGTCGGTGCCCACCAGGGTCGCCAGTTGAGTACCGACCGCCATGCTGCTGACCATCTCGGCCGCCATCTGCGATTGCTGTTCGATGGCTTGCGGGTCGGTCACGCCGCCCACCTGGGCTTGAAGGGCCGCCACGTCGCTGATCATCGGCTTGGACAGGGTCAGGTTGGCATCCAGCAGCGAGACCATTTGCTTGCCCAGTTCAACCGGCGGCAGCTCCATAGACGTTGGCTTGGTCAGGTCCACCACCAGGTTGAACTTGCTTTCGCCACGGGTGGTTTTGAGCGACAAGTTTTCCACAGCCAGTTGCGGCTTGGCGGCCAGCACCTGGTTGACATTGGCTTCCGCCAGGGCTTGCTCGGCTTCGGTCATTTGCAGCTCCGGCACCGGTTGACCGGCAGCAGCGGCAGCTTGCACCGGTTGCATCTTGTCCTGGTAGAGCTTGGTCAGCACCAGCATCGCCGGAATGTCGACGTTCTTCATGCTCACGGCCATGGCGGCCGAGCCTACCGCTTTGCCCTGGTAGCCGATCTCGTCGATCTTGTAGTCGACGCGGCCAGCCAGGTTGTTGTCCTTGGTTTCGCTGGAGTCTTTCTGCTCGAAACCCTTGAGGGTCAGCACGGCTTTCTGCGGGCCGAAGGTGACCTTGGTGTCGGTCAGCTCCACAGTGTTCTGGCCGGTGTAGAAACCGAAGGTGGTTTTTTCCAGGTTGCTGGCGACGGTCAGGCCGGCCAGCTCCGCTTCGAACGGTGCGCCTTCGGCGTCCACTGCGGCAACCTTGAGGCTGTTCATGAAGCCTTCGGCCTTGACCTTCTGGCCTTCGGCGCTGCTGTCGAAGTTGAGGTTGGCGCCGGAGAAGCTCACCGAGGAAGTGGCGTCCTTGAACTCCAGGGGCAGCAATTCGATGTTGCCGCTGACCGAACGGCTATAGCCGATATTCGCCACGCCTTTGAGCGGCGACACGTCTTTGCTGGCGGCGAACCATTTTTCGGTGGTGGGGTTCTTTTCCAGTTCGTAGTGACTGGTGGCCATGACCGGCAACCACTTGAGGGTCACCAGGCGCGAGAACGGCAGCGGGCCGTGTTCGATATGGTCGACGAACAGCAATTCGGGGTTCGGGTTGTCTTCGCCGAACACGCTGCCTTGGCCTTTGAGGCGATAGTGCGCGGTGCTGCTGAACACGCCACGGTCCAGGGACACCAGCTCCAGGGTCACGCTGCCATCGACGCCGGCCATGGAGGTCTGCAGTTCTTTATTGGCGCTCTGGATAGCGGTTTGCAGGACCGGCTCCAGTTGTTTACCGGTGTACCAGGCACCGCCCGCACTGACGGCGCCGACGGCGACAACAAAACCCAAGAAAACAACGGCTGGCTTATTCATGAAGTGACCTGATCAAATCCTGTGAGAAGTGGGCTGTCTTCCTTGAACCCCTGAGGGGATTGGCTCAAGCCCGCCGAAAACGGGGGAAGATTAGCACTGGCGGGCGTAAACGGCCCAACCTTTCAGAGGGATCAGTTCAGCAGGAGTTCAGGAGTACTCCTGTTCGACTTCATCCAGTTGGTGATCAAAACTCTTCAAGCGTGCGGTCCAGGTGTACACCAGCACCTCGAACTCGCGATGTATCACGGCATTGCCAGGGGTGTCGGCCTTGGGGTCGCAAAAGTCCAGCTGGTAGCGCTCCCGGGCCATTTGCGTGGCCACGTCGGACAATTCCCGCGCGTTATCCAGCCAGTGCCTACCGTCGGCAACCTGCCGATCCAGCAGCACACATTGTTTTTTCAGGACTTCGAGGCTTTTTTCCAGCGGCGTGCCGGTGAGGTCACCCATGACTTCCTGGAACGTGCGCCCCGGCTGCCAGTAACTGCCCCAGAAATAGCGATCGAACACGGTTTCGACACGGCGCAGGGCGACCTTGGTGTCCCAGATAGCCACGCGGGTCTTGCCCTGTTCGAGGAGTTTTTTCTTCACGCGCTGGTTTTGATACGACGCCCAGGCCACTACGCCGATGGACAAGGTGCCGATCACCAGGCAGGCGCTGTCGAGGAACACCATGGCCTTGTCGAGTTGATGGGCGAGCATGACGCCGTAAAAATACGCGGCCGATAACAAAACCAGTGCGAAGAGCACGCACCAGAAAGCGGGAGCATAAGGGTTTTTCATTCTTGGAATCCCCATGAGCAAACGCGAGCTTTGTCGGGTGAGGCGTCACGGCGCCTCACCTGACAAAGCATAGCAATCACCTCACGGTTTGCCGGGTTTTACCCCTTGCGTTCGTCCGCTTTCCCAACCGCCGCCCAGGGCCAGGAACAGGTCGATCTGGCTCATGGCAACCTGGGTGTTGGCCGCCGCCAGTTGCGCACGCATATCGGTGTAGGTGCGCGTGGCTTGCAGGTCGGCCAGGAAGGATTCGCGGCCGGCCTGGAAGAAGCGATGGATCTGGCCGGCGGCTTCTCGCGCCGACTGTTCGGCGTCGGCCAGGGCGTCGCGGCGTTGCAACACGGCGGTGTATTGGGCCAGGCCGGTCTGGGTTTCGCGGATGGCGTTGAGCACCACGCCGTCGAAGTGGGCCAGGGCGCCCTGGGTCGCGGCTTCAGCTTCATGCACGCGGGCGCGAGCGCCGTTGGTCGGTACAGTCCAGCTGATCATCGGGCCAAAGCCCCAGCGGTTGGTGGCAGGCGTGCCGAGGTTCTCCAACAAGCCCACAGTGCCGACCGTGGCGCCGATGCTGATATCCGGGTACAACGCGCCGGTCGCCACGCCAATACGCGCCGTGGCGGCGGCCAGCTGGCGTTCGGCCTGGCGCACATCAGGGCGGCGCTTGAGCAGCGTGGCGCCATCGCCTACCGGCAGCAGTTGAGCAATATGTGGCAGCTCGGCACAGGTGCCCGTGCCGGCTGGCAGTTGGTCGACAGGTTTGGCCAGCAACATCGACAGCCGGAACAGCGCCGCCTGACGCGAGGCTTCATAACGCGGTATATCGGCGCGCAGGGATTTGTATTGGGTTTGCGAACGAGTCACCTGGGTCTCATCGCCACGCCCGGCATCTCGCAAGCGCTGGGTCAGTTTGGTGCTCTGGGCTTGCAGGTCGAGGGACTCGTTGGCAATCGCCAGTTCTTCGTTGGCCGCGCACACCTGGGTATAGGAGCGCACCACATCGGCCACCAGGGTGATGCGGGCGATATCCGCCGCGGCCTGGGTGGCATCGGCGCTGGCCTGGGCGCTTTCGATGCCGCGCTGCAAGGTGCCGAACAGGTCGAATTGATAGGACGTGGTAATCCCGACGCTACCGATATTGCCTACCGGGACTTTGTCCGGCAGCAAGAAGGCCTCGCCAGATTCCTGCAAACGCTGGGCCTCGGCCTTGACGCCGGCACTCCAGCCGCCAGCGGATTCGGCCTGCTGCACCTGATAACGCGAGCGCTGCAGGTTGGCGGCGGCCACGCGCAGGTCGGTGTTGGAGGCCATGGCCTGGCGTACCAGTTCGTCCAGGCGCGGGTCTTTGTACAGCTTCCACCAATCCGCCGGCACCGGTGCCGACACCACGTTTTTGCCTTCACCCATGATCGGCCCTTGCAGGTCGCCACGGTTGACTGCGGCCTGTTCCGGCAGTTTGTAATCCGGGCCTACAACTTGGCAGGCCGACAGCAACAACCCCAGGGAAGCGGTTGCCAGAAGCCGCTTCATGGTTTGTCCCCGTCTTTAACTTTGTCGTCAATGATCGACACCGTCGCC
Source organism: Pseudomonas sp. PA-1-3F (assembly GCF_021609665.1). Taxonomy (NCBI): domain Bacteria; kingdom Pseudomonadati; phylum Pseudomonadota; class Gammaproteobacteria; order Pseudomonadales; family Pseudomonadaceae; genus Pseudomonas; species Pseudomonas sp. PA-1-3F. Next base: position 23,742 of record NZ_WJZD01000043.1, read on the forward strand.
GTGCGCCCGGCGATCATGCGAAAGTCCGCCGGCACGTCATCGAAGGCAATGCGCACGGGGATCCGCTGGGCCAGGCGCACCCAGCTGAAAGCAGGGTTGACGTTGGGCAACAGGTTGGAGCCGCTGCTGCGGTCGCGGTCTTCGATACCGGCGACGATGCTCTGCACGTGGCCATGCAGGCGCGCGTTGTCGCCGATCACACGGATATCCACGCCCATGCCCACGTGAATGCCGTCGAGTTTGGTCTCTTCGAAATAACCGTCGATGTGGAAGGAATTGCTGTCCACCACCGATAGCACCGGGCGCCCGGCGGTGACGAACTCCTGGGTACGCGGTGCGCGGTCGTTGACGTAGCCGTCCACAGGGCTGCGGATCACCGAGCGGTCGAGGTTGAGTTGGGCGGAGTCCACCGTCACTTGCGCTTCGGCCAGTGCCGATTGGGCGCGGGCGACGCGGGACTGGCTCTCTTCCAGTTGCTCGCTGGGCACCAGGTTGCCCAGGCCACGGTTACGCTTGTACTCGCGCTGGGCCTGGGCCAGGGTTTCCTGGCGGTCGGCCACGGCGGCCTGGGCTTGGCGCAGGGCCAGCTTGAAGCGGTCCTGGTCGACGGCGAAGAGCACCTGGCCCTTGGTCACCAACTGGTTGTCGCGCACGTCAACGCGCTGGATCAGCCCGGAAACGTCCGGGGCGATCTGCACGATGTCGGCACGGATGTGGCCGTCACGGGTCCAGGGCGCAAACATGTAGTACATGACCATGCGCCACACAACGACGACCGCGAAACTCACGACCAACAACGTCAGGACAACACGGCCGATAGTCAAAAAAGGTTTTTTCATGTCATCAGATATCGACTGAGTGAGTCCACCGCGCCCAGCAACAGCGCGTAGAGCCCCACATTGAACAATGCCCGGTGCCAGACCAGGCGATAGAAGTGCATGCGCGTCAACAGCCCGTGCACCACCAGAAACAACACATAAGTAATGCCCATCAGCACCAGCAGCGTGGGCAGGAACACCCCGCTGATATCCAGGTCACCGATCATAAAGGCGCTCCATCAGGTAACGGCGCTTGCATCTCTGTACCGCCAATGAACTCCACCCCGGGCAACAGCGCCAGGCGCAGGCCGGCCAAGGCGTGCAGTAGATGCAGGCGCGTGTCCTCTTCGTCTTGCAGGCCCTGGCCGTTAAGGGCACGACGCGTGCGGTCCAGGGTCATCAGCAGACCGCTGGGCGCGGGCAAGCGTTCACCCGCTTTCAAGCACGCCTTGAAGTAACCGCCCACGCCTTCCACCACCTGGTTGAGCAACACCCGGGGTACGCCGAGGATGCGTGGCGAGTAGGCCAGCAGGTCGAGCAGGTTCAGCGCCACGCGCAGGTCGCGCAGGGCGATGCCGGTGTCCTGGCCGGTGAGGGCCAGGCGCGGCAAGTGCTGCATCAGGCGGTCGAGCATTTGCGCGGCCATGTGCCGGTGCTCGGCCAGGGTCGCGGGCTCGGTGAGGCTGACGATGTCGCGCCAGCTGAAACGGGTGAGGCGCTTGGCCGCCAGCTCTGCGCCGAAGGGCCGGGCAATCAAGGTCCACACAAACGCGAAGAGCAGGCCCACGGGCCCGGCCAGGTTGACGTTGGCGAAGTTGAGAAAGTCCGCGTCATAGGCGCCCTGGATGCTGATGAAGGATGATGTGTTCACCAGCGTCAGCAACATGCCCAGGTAGAAGCGTGGCTGAACCGTAAGGGTGCCGATGCAGATAAACGGCACGGCGAAGGCCAGCACCAGCATGGGGAAGTCATGCAGGTTGGGCAGCACCAGAAACAGGTAAAGGCTGGCGAACAGCACCGACATGGCGGTCCAGAAAAAGAACCGGTAGATCTGCGGTGCCGGATCGTCCATCGAGGCGAAAAAGCTGCAGGCAACGGCGGCGAGGATCACGGCGCTGCCGCCGTCGGTCCAGCCCAGCAGAATCCACAGCACCGAGGCGACGATGATCGCGGTCACGGTGGAAAACGCCGAGTAGAACATCAGGCCACGGTCGAGAAACGGCGTGAGCCGGCCCAGGCGCCAGTGGCGGTAGACGGCGCGCCAGGTGTCCTGGCTTTCACACTGGATGGCGGCTTGCAGGCTGCGGCAGTCTTGCCACAGGTCGACCCATTCGCCCAGGCGGTACAGGGCGTTGGAGAACAGCAACGTGTGGCGGTCATCCAGCGCTTCGCCCTGGGGTTGGGCGGCGTCGATCTGGTCACGCAGCACGCGCCAGCGTTCCAGGGGTGCTTGTTCGGTGGTGCTTTGCAGCCAGGCGTTGGCCTCTTCCAGCAACGGTTTGAGCCGGTCGAGAAACTCCGGTGCGCGATGCTCGATGGCGTACACCGCATCATCCAGTGCATCGATTACCGGCAGCAGATGGATCATGCGCCCGCGCAGTTCCTTGGTGTTGCGCACCGTTTGTGGCCGCGCGCCTTCGTGAGGCAACTGGCCGATCATCAACTCAAGGGTGTTGAAGGTGGCGACCATGCCGCCGCGCAGGTTACTGACTTCTTCTGGGTCTACCTGACGGGTGAGGAAGCGCTGGCTATAGACCTGGGCGTCGCTGAACCACTTGGCCACCGAGCCATCGAACACCGGCATCAGGCGCCGAGGCCAGAACATCGCGCCCACCACCGCTGCGACCGCGATGCCGAGGAAAATTTCTTCGGTACGCGCCTCCGCCACATCCCAGACCGCCAAGGGGTTATCCACCACCGGCAGAGCAATCAGCGGCAAGGTGTAGCCGGCCAGCATCAGGGCATAGTTATTCGCGGTGCGCAGGTGCATGGATAAGAACAGCAAAGTGCCGGTCCACAACGCAATCACCACCACCAGAATGTAGGGTGACTGAACGAACATCGGCACAAACAGCACCGCCGCCGCCGCGCCCATCAAGGTGCCGATGGCGCGGTACAGGGCTTTGGAACTGGTAGGGCCGACAAACGGGCTGGAGACGATATACACCGTGGCCATCGCCCAGTACGGACGCGGCATTTGCATGAGCATGGCGATGTACAGCGCGATCATCGACGCAGCGAAGGTACGCACCCCGTAGAACCAGTCGCGGGCGGGCGGGAAGCCAGTAAAAAATCCGTTCAAGGCGTCACAGCCTCGGCCGCTTCGAAGGCGCGCAATACACGCAGTGCCGCTCGCAGATCGTCGGGGGCGATATCGGCCAACACATCCTTGCGCAGACGCACCAATTGCGCCTCCACCGCCTGCACCAACTCACGGCCACGCTCGGTAAGGCTCAGAGCCTTGGCGCGGCGGTCGTGGATATCTTCGGTGCGGCATACGTAGCCGTCACCGCACAGTCGGTCGAGCAGGCGCACCAGTGATGGGCTTTCCATACCGGAAGCCTGGGCTACTTTGACCTGGTGCACACCGTCGCCCAAGCGACCGATCATCAACAACGGCACGGCGCAGGCTTCGGAGATGCCATAGCTGACCAGCGTGGTCTGGCAGATTTTGCGCCAATTACGGGCGCCCACCACCATGCTGCTGCTGAGGCTCATCTGGAGTTGTTCGAGGGATTGAGGCACTGGATAGTTCGCATACAGTTAGTTTGCTAACTATCAATATGGTCGATGCATGAAGCATCGTCAAGTTTTGAAACAATTTCGCAGATGAGTGGTGGGATGTGGCTTGAGTAAAGCGGGTTTTAGGGTAGGCATCAGCAAATCGCTGATATTCACCATACGACAAACAAAATGTGGGAGCTGGCTTGCCTGCGAAAGCGGTGGTTCAGTTGAATATTCAGTGACTGACACGCCGCCTTCGCGGGCAAGCCCGCTCCCACATTAGGTCAGCGTCAGCATTTTTTGCTCCATCGCCACACGCTCCAGACTTTTAAAATCTCCGACGCACCGATCAATCCAGCCATTGCCAGTACGTTGTAATGCGGGAAAACTCGAGCGCCAATCAACAGGAGCGAAACGGACGGAATAATGTGCACAAGTCGTAAGGGGGTTTGAAAAAAGACAAGCCACCTGACTGATTTTTTCTGAAGAAAAAACATGGCACAGGATGCGAAAATTGAGGCCTGTAAAACCAACCAACGCCCCCATAAACATGACAATTTGCACATCACTGTGCTCTCGCAAAACATCTGAGGCGCTTATCACATCACTCAGATACGGAATTCCTTTTTTTCAGACGCCTCATCTGGCGTGACTGGATGACCTCTTACTCGCCCATCAACCTCAAGCTCTCCTCCTCAATAAACCCAAACACCTCTTCCGCCACACTGTACTGAAACTGCTTACGCCGATGCTTGGAAAGCTTCCCACCGTTATCCAGGCACATCATCACCAGCTTCGAAAGATCGCTGCCGCGCACGTCGTAGCATTGGTTCACCGCTTTGATCACTTGGTCATAACGGTCGAGGAATTCGGTTTCTTCGCGCAGTTCCACTTCCAGTGCGCGGCGGGCCATTTGCAGGGTGAATTCGACGCAGCGGGTCGCATCCCAGTAGCGATAGATCGAGGGGTGGCCGATGAAGTCGAACGCCATGTGGTCGGCGTCCAGCCAGGTGACGTTCCAGAATTCCCGAGTCGGCTGGGAGAAGGTCTTGAGTGCCTCCAGATAGGCTTGTTCCTCGTGCTTCATGGCGACAGAGACCGGTAGCAGCAAGCCATTTTCCAGTGCGCCGTAGTGGCAGAGCGTCTGGTGAATCAGGAAGCGAGACAGGCGCCCATTACCGTCCATGAACGGGTGCAGGAAGACGAAACCAAAAGCGGTGACCGCGGCCGCCACTAAAGGATCGACGTCTCGCACGGGCTGGTTGGCGAAGGCCATCAGCTCTTCCATTAATTCCTGGCAAAGCGCGGGAGCTGGCGGCACGTAGCTCACACCGGCTGCGCCGCGTAGCCCGTTGTGCAGATGGTTCTGTTCGTGGCGAAACGCGACGGCTTTGTCAAACGGATTGGAGATGGTGCTGTTTTGCAGCTCGACCAAGTAGTCCTCGGTGAGCAACCGGCCTTCGTGGGCCTGGCGCAGGAGTTGGACGAAGCGGCGGGATTTTTCTTCGCTGGGTTGTTCTTTTTCGATGGCAAATGAGTCGCGGGTTTCGTGCAGGTATGCCCACTGGATGGCGCGGTCCATCATTTCCGGAGGGAGGGTGGCCATGAAGGATTTGGCACGAGCCAATACATCAAGCGCCAACAACGCTTCCAGCTCAGGCGTTCGCTCTACGGTGGCGCAATAATGCAAAGAGCCCAAACCGTTGAAATCCACTCGCCAACGACTGTTGCGAATGCTCGGGCCGGTTACATAGCGCTGGGGATCGAACAAGGGAACAACGCGACCACGAACAGGAAGGGTGTGATCCAGCATTTTCCCGGTAAAGCCTTCCCACAGAAAACAGGCTTTTCGGATAAACGCACCGTTAGGCGAGTCGGCCAGCGCGTCCAAAAACGGTTCTGGGCCGAGCTGTTCAAACACCTGAGCAAGTATCGCCAGGTTCACGCCTTCATGCTTAAGCGCAAATAACACATGCTCAAACAGCGCATGTTGGGCGGGCGCCACCGAATGGGGAACTGCCAGGCAGTCGCCGATCAAGGTAATCCTCGTCACCGGCTTGATCATCGCAGTCCTCAAGGGTGCGATAACCTTTAGATCCAGCGCCTCACACAGATGAGCGTATCCGACTGTTGGCATGGCGAGCTTTCCAGAAAAAATTCACTTAGGCGATTAAAGCCCAGTTTTTTTTACCGCTCACCATTTTTTTTTACATACTCGCCCTTATTTGGATATTTTTTTACACCTCTCGCCCACTCCGCAACATCAAGTTCAACTCATCCACCACCACCGCCCAATCCGCATCATCCAGAATCTCTTCACGCAAAAATGCCTTCTGGGCGTCGCTCCAAAAAAACGCATCCGCCAGTTTCAACTCCGGCTTGAGCGGCGAATGAGAGGCGACAAATTGCTCGATACTGACCGGGTCGTGCGGCAAGCCAAGCTGTTTGAACAAAGCCGGTAGGCTGTGCACTGGCGATTCCATGGAGGGTTCCTCATAAGTAAGTTGAAGTGAGTCTAGCGGCAGCCTTCAGGTTGCGGCGCCGGTGCGTTGCATAGCACGAACAACCGCGCCCTGGCGCCACCGCCGTCCTGGCGACTGAGTTCGTGCCAACTGGTGGGCAGCGGCGCGAATTCATCCGGGGCTTCGTTGCTGCTGATCAACCATACCCGTCGCGTTTGAGCAGGCAGTGCTGAGAGGCGGTCCAGATAGATGCGGCCACCGTCCTGGTCCACCAGTGTGCCGAAACCATAGGCGTTCGGGCGAGTGGCAGTCCCGTCGGGTTTGGGGGGGGTGTAGAGCTGAAGTTGCGCGTCGGTCTGGTCGTAATACACGTAGCTGAGGTACCACATCATGTCGCTGAGGACGATGCGGTCGCCTTCCTGGTAGTTGCGATTGACGAACTCCACCGGCACGTTGAACTGGTCGTGTTCATCCACCTCGAAGTTGTTTTTTAACCCCAGCAGTTCTACGCCAACAAACAGTGCGAACAACGCCACGCCCAGCCAGGACAAACGGGACGGCAAACGGTCGATGGCAAGCGCCAGGACTATCGGCAGGCCTAACGCATACACCGTGAGGTAGCGCTCGATAAACACGGGCGAGATAAAGGACACGCCATAGACCAGCAGCAGCGGTAGCAGGCAAAACAGTGCCGGTAGGCGCGCCGCGTTATTGCGCCAGGCCGTCGATACAACCACCACGGCCAGCAGCAGGGGTAACAGCCAGAACAGCGGCGGCCACAGGCCGAGACCGTCATCCTGCAAAAGGAACTGCCAGACCATCGACGGTAGCGACAGCAGATTGACCGGCTCTTCCCAACCAATGTCGCCGCCGACTTTGAGCTGTTCGACGTGCTGCACCAGGTCCAGCAGGTTGGGCAGCCAGGGTAGATACAGCAACACTATCGCCACGTTGGCGACCCACCAGGCAGGTCGCGTGATCAAGCGCTGACCCGGCGCCTGCAACCCCAGGTACGCCCAATGCACCAGCACGCACAGCGCAGTGAAGTAGTGGGTATAGAAGCCGGCGCTCATCAGCAGCACATACACAGCCAAATAGCGCGCGCGTTCGGGCTGCCTCACCCAGTACACCAGCGCCAGCGTGGCGCCCAGTAGCCACACGCCCAGCAGCGAATACATACGCACTTCCTGGCTGTAGCGCACCGCAGTGGGCAGTAGAACCAGCAGGATCCCCGCCAGCACGGCTGCGCGTCGGGTGGACAGTTGCCGTGTCAGCCAGATGCCCAGGCCCACGACGGCCACGCCGGGGATCGCACTCAGGCTGCGAATTGAGCCGATGCTGTCGCCGAACACCTCGATCCAACCGCGCAGCAGCAAGAAGTACAGCGGCGGGTGCACATCATGGGCCGCGTGAAACCACAGGTCGGCCAGGGCGTATTCGCTGAGCAACAGGCTGGAGCCTTCGTCGCCCCAGATCGCCGCCGAGGTGAGGTGGTAAAACCGCAGGGCCATGGCCAGCGCCAGGATCGGTACCCACCATAAACGGCTGAGCCAGCCGGCGCCCTCCCAGCTCAAGCGATGAAAGGCAGGCAATGCCTCGACTTTTTCGTGTTGCTCTACCACAGACCGACGCATATCGACTCCGCTACTACTGCCCTCTTACAGGACAAACACTGCGCATGCGCAAACACCGCCACTCTAGGCCAAAAGCCCTGGCCTCGCTGCTGGAATCGGACAAATCAGCAATTTGTGTAGGCCTTCACCGAAGCACTCGCCGGATCAGGCTATTATTGCCCCTTCTCCAAGGACTCAGGATCAAGGAAACGTTATGCGCATCGGTTTGCTGTCACCTCTGGCCCTGGCCCTGCTGGCCGGTTTTTCCCTACCGGCCCAGGCCAGTTCTGACGACTCATGCTACCCCGACTGGCGGGTATCGCGGGACAGCTACGAGCCGTGCAGCAACCAGCCGTTTCTCAGCCCTGGCAACGACAGCCGAGTGAACCTGCGCCTGTTGCTGGCTGACAAAAAAGCCGCGCCCCTGGCCCCCAATGCCTTGGGCGAAGACGATTTGGCGCAAGGGTTCGGCCCGGTGCCGTTTCCGGTGTATCGCCTGGTGCCGGTTCCGGCTACGGCTGAGGAGCCGGATGACAAGGCTGACGATTCACGCACAGCCGAACTCGACACTTTGCTCCAGCCCCTGGGTATCAAGCGCGAGGAGTACAAGACCGCAGGCCAGGCCTTCCTGAATGGCGAAGGCAGCCGTTGCCGCAGCAATGACGATGACAGCGCCACGGCGTTTATCAGCCAGGTGATCAAGGCCCAGATGCCGCCCGCCGAGCGCGATGTGTTGGTCAAAGCACGCCTGCAATTACTGAGCACCTGTGACTGGAGCCGCCAGGTGGTGGACGCGCAGCTGACCCCGTCGGCCAATGCTCAGTTGTTTCGTACCTATTTGCAGGCCGCCGGCGACTTCTACAGCGGGCGCTTCGATTACGCCGAGCGCGGTTTCGCCGCTGCCTCCACCAGCGATGTGCCATGGCTGAAGGAAACGGCGCTGTACATGACTGCGCGTACGTCGCTGAATCAGGCCCAGGCTGAAGCCTTCGACGAATACGGCATGCCGCAACGCGAGCATGTGGATAAGTCGGCCCTGAGCGATGCCGAGCAAGGCTTTCTCGGTTACCTGAAAACTTACCCACAGGGCGATTACGTCGCCTCCGCCCGTGGGCTCTTGCGCCGTGTGCACTGGCTGGCGAACGACGACGCCAAACTTGCCGAAGACTTCACCTGGCAATTCACCGAGGCCACCGACGCCCAGCGCAATGTGAGCGTGGACGAACTGGTGGAAGAGGCTGACCTCAAGTTGCTGATGGTCGGCAACCAAGCGGCGAACAGCCCGATGCTGCAAGTGGTCAGCGACCTGATGGCGATGCGCGCCCACACCCCGCCGCTGTTGAGCCGCGAAGACCTGGATAAGCAAAAGAGCACCTTCGCCACTGAGCCCGCGCTGTTTGACTTCCTGCAAGCCAGCTATGCCCTGTACGTCGAGCACCAACCCGACACGGCCTTGAAGCACCTGCCTGCGGATGTGCCATCGAGCCTGGATTACTTCGCCTTCAGCCAACAAACCCTGCGCGCCCTCGCCCTGGAGGCCAAGCAGGACTGGAAAGGCGCCGAAGCCCTGTGGCTGCAACTGCTGCCGCTGGCCAAGCAACCGCTGCAACGTGACCAGCTGGAGCTGGCATTGGCCATGAACTACGAGCGCAGCGGCCAACTGGCCAAGGTGTTCGCCGCCGACTCACCGATCAGCGCCAAGCAAGTGCGCTACATCCTGCTGCGCAACGTCGCCGGCCCCGACCTGCTACGCCAGCAGATCGCCAACGCCAGCGACCCGATCGAGCGTCAGAGCGCGCAATTCGTGCTCCTCTACAAAGACCTGCTGCGCGGCCAGTACGCCACCTTCGCCGATGACCTCAAGCAGGCCTCGCTCTCTGACGACAAACTCGGCACCAGCCTGGGCTACACCTATACCAGCGGCCAGACCTTGAAGCTGTTCCAATGGAACGGCGACAAGGCCGAATCTGGGTACGCGTGCCCAAGCATCGCGCAAACCGCGGCGACCCTGCAGAACGAGGCCAAAAACCCGCACGCGTTGAACTGCTTCGGTGAATTCATCCTGCGCAACGGCCTGGACGGCATGCCGTTGGAACAACCCCGCGCCGCCGGCAGCCTGGGCAGTACCGCCTCGGACTTCAAGGGTGAAACCTTCTCGCGCCTGGACGGCTACAAACAGGTGATCGCCAACGCCAAGGCGCCGAAAACCGACAAGGCCTATGCGTTGTTCCGCGCCATCAACTGCTACGCGCCGGCCGGCTACAACAGCTGCGGCGGCGAAGACGTTGCGCCGGCAGTGCGCAAAGCATGGTTCCGCCAACTCAAGAGCGGTTTTGCCGATACCCAGTGGGGCAAATCGCTGCAGTACTACTGGTGAAATCGCTGTGGCTAGGCTTGCTGTTGCTGGCAAGCCCGGCTTTTGGCGCCGTTGACGCAGGCGACTACGACGCCTTCTGGCTGTGGAGTGGCGTCACGCCCCAGCCGGTCATCAAGCAGGCAAAAACCCTGTACATCCTGCAAGGCCAGATCAACGCCACGCGCCGCGCACCCCAGCGCGGCGTGCAATTGATCGCCCAGGGCATCAGTGTGCCCCGCATTACCCAAGGCGAAATCTGGGTGGTCTATCGCGCCCACACCTTGCACTGGCCGGAACAGGTCTACACCCAAGTGCTCGGCCAGGTGCAACGCTGGCGCGACGCGGGTAACCCGGTGATCGGCATCCAGATCGACTTCGACGCCCGCACCCAATACCTGCACGAATACGCCGACTTTCTGCGCGACCTGCGCCAGCGCCTGCCTGCCGACCTGCGGTTGAGCATCACCGGCCTGATGGATTGGAGCAGCAACGCCGACCCGGCCGCCATCGCCCAGCTCAAAGGCGTGGTGGATGAAGTGGTGGTGCAGACGTATCAAGGGCGCCACAGCATCCCTGACTATGGCGCGTATTTGCCGCGGATGAATCGACTGGGGATGCCGTTCAAGGTCGGCTTGATTCAGGGAGGCGAGTGGCAAGCGCCGGGGTATTTACAGGGAAGTGAGTGGTTTCGGGGGTATGTGGTGTTTTTGCAAAACCCTTGAGTCTTCCAACCCTGAAAAAAACCGGGCATCGAGCCTAATGCCCTCTGTAAGAGCGAGCTTGCTCGCGAAAAACGTCAACGACAACGCGTGTTTCCTGATTGAACGCGGCGCCTGTGAGTTTTTCGCGAGCAAGCTCGCTCCTACAAAAAACCTTAGCATCGAGCCGGTTTTTTGCAGGTGGCCTTAGAGGCTTGGATGATATAAGTTACCTTTATTGCTTTAAAGAGTGATATATCATGCAAGAAACAGCGAAACCCTACCCGCACAAAGGGTACATCTCAGAGAGAAGCGCTGAGCTAATGAGAGGTATCGGGAACGGTATCGAAGTAGCCCGCATTCGTCGCCGGTTGAAAATCTCCACCATATGCAGCCGCGCGGGCATTACGCGGCAGACGTATCAGCGGCTGAGGCAGGGCGAGGCCGGCGTATCCCTCGGCGTGCTGATGAATGTACTTAGCGCGATGGACTTGGAAGAAGGTATGGCGAGCATTGCGTCACCAGAACTTGACCAAGTTGGCATTACCATGAGCCTCGCCCGTGAGCCTGAGCGAATTCGCACTGAAGGAGAACACGATGTCCTGGAAGCCGATTGGTAATGCCTTTGTTTTTTCAGCTCACTTAGTCGGTGACCCGGTCCCTGTTGGCGAAGTGGCCATGCATGGGAATGGATTCGTTTTTCGCTACGCCAACAGTTGGCTCGCACGGCCCGACGCATTTGCGATTGACCCGCTGAGTTTGCCACTGACCCCTAACCAGTATTCCTCGACGCGCATGTTTGGTGTGCTCGACGATGCAACGCCCGATAATTGGGGTCGGCGTGTTCTGCTGGCGACCCACAAACAGCATCCACAAAACGAAGTTGAATGGCTGCTTGCCTCGCGGGGAGCAGGAGTGGGTTGCCTGCTGTTCAGTGCGTCAAGAAGTCAGCTGCCAACCCTGCACCAACCCCCGCAATTTGAAGACCTTGAGAAAATCATGGTGGGCCTTGATCGAGTCGAGAAGGGTGACGTCGACCTGCCTGCGGAAATCGCACGGTTATTCGAGTTTGGGAGTTCCATGGGCGGCGCCAGGCCGAAGGTCACCGTGACCCATGAAGGCAAGGAATGGATTGCTAAACTCGGCCGTAGCGACGATGTGTTCGACCAGCCACGGGCGGAATTCGCCAGCCTTCAAATGGCGGATGCTGCGGGTCTACCCGCAGCCGGGCGCAAATTGGTAGAGGTCGCCGGCAAACCGGTGTTGATGGTCGAGCGTTTTGACCGACATGAAGGCGCTGGCCGCGAGCACTATGTCAGCTGCAACTCTTTGGTAAGCACGGAGAAGCCAAGAATGCGGGTTGATGCGGCTGACGGTGCCGTTTCATATTCCAGAATCGCCGACGTATTGAAGAAGGTCAGCGACGATGCCACCTTTGACATGCGCGAGCTTTACAAGCGTATGGCCTTCAACGTGCTCATCGGCAATAGCGACGACCACCTGAAACAAACCGGGCTGCTGCTGACCAGCGCCTCGGGCTACTCCCTTGCGCCAGTATTTGACGTGTTGCCCCACCCCACGCAACTCGGCTTGCAGGCGCTGATCATCGGCAATGAAGGCAGGGTATCGTCTGTCAGCAATTTGCTGAGTACGCCTGAACGCTTTGGGTTGGGGGCGGATGAAGCAAGGTCCATCGTCACGGATATGTATGCCGTCGTGCGAGAAGCCTCCGGCTTTTTCGAAGCGGCAGGCTGTAGCGGTGCCGAGGTACGCATGCTTTCCAATGTGTGTACACGATTTGCAGCGGACCTGGTGTAGGGCGGCAACAGAGCGCACCCTTGAAGGGTGCGCGCCGCAGCAAATATCACCTAAACGCTAAGTTACCAATCGTACGTCAGGCTCGACACCACCGTGCGTCCTTCCCCGTAGTAGCAATCCAGATCACTGGTGCACTGCGAGACGTAGGTCTTGTTGCTGAGGTTCTGCACGTTCATCGCCAGCTTCACGCCCTTGAGCTTGAGCGGCGAGGCGCCCAGGTCGTAGCTCAGGCTTGCATCGTAGACACTGTAGGACGGCACGTTGAAGGCGCCTTCGTAGTAGTCGCCCAGGCTTTGACGGGCGTAACGCACGCCAAGCCCTGCACCCAGCCCCGCCAAGGGCGTGTCGCCGAGCACGGTGTAGTTGACCCACATCGAGGCGGTGAGTGGGGAGATGCCGGCCGGGTGGCGACCTTGGCGGCCATCGTTGTCCTTGATGTATTTGACGTCATTGCGCGCAGCCGAGGCGACCACGTCCCAGGCATCACTCAAGACGGCCTTGGCTTCCAGTTCAACACCTCGCGAGCGCAGGGCGCCGCTTTGGGTGCTGAAGGTGGTGTCCACCGGGTTGGTGGTCAGCACGTTTTCCTGGTCCAGTTGGTACACAGAGGCCTGGATGAAGCTCTTCTGGCCCGGTGGCTGGAACTTCACGCCGACTTCGTACTGTTTGCCGGTGGACGGTTCGAAGGGTTTTCGGTTCGCATCAGTGCCGGCCAGCGGCAAGAAGGAGTCCGAATAACTGACGAAGGGCGATACGCCGTTATCGAACAGGTACACCAGGCCCGCACGGCCGGTGAATGCCTGGTCTTTGCTGGCAAAGCGGGTGTCCTGTATCGGCTCCTTGTTCACCACATTCGCCCAGTCATAGCGGCCACGGAGTACCAGCACCCATTTATCCAGCTTGATCTGGTCCTGCAGATACAGGCCGGTCTGGGTAATGGTGCGGTCCCAGCGGTACGGTTGGCCGAAGTTCAAGGGCTGGCCGTACACCGGTTTGAACAGGTCGATGATCGGCGGGTTGCGGTCATACAGGCCATGGAACTGCGAGTTGGAATGGTAGTAGTCCAGGCCAACGATGAAGGTGTGGGACAGTGCGCCCGTGTCGAATTCAGCCTGGGCGATGCTGTCCACGCCGAACACTTTGTTGGTCTGCGACCAGTCCACGCCGAAGCGTTGCAGGTAGCGTTGGTCCTGCACGCCGGTGTTGGGGTTGGCGACAAAGCGGTAGCCGTGCAAGGGCGCGGTGTAGCGGTCGTCGACCTCGGCGTAACGGGCGTTTTGCTTAAGGGTCCAGATGTCGTTGAGGCGATGGGAAACTTCGTAACCCAGCACGTATTGCTCGCGGTTGTACTGGTTGACGCCCGGCTCGCCGATAAACACATCGCGCTTGATCTTGCCGTTGGGGTTGTCCCACAGCGTGCCGGACGCCGGCAGGCCTTGGGCTTCGGGCACGCCTTTGTCTTTCTGGTACTGGGCGAACAGGGTCAGGCTGGTGTCGTCGTTGGGGCGCCAGGTGAGGCTGGGGGCGATGAACTGGCGCTTGTTTTCGACGTAGTTGATTTCGTCTTGCGCGTCATTCGCCAGGCCGGTCAGGCGGTAGAGAAACTGCCCCTCCTCGTCCAGCGGGCCGCTCAGGTCGATGGCCGCGCTTTTGTGTTCGTAGGTGCCGGCTTCCAGTACCACTTGGTGTATCGGCGTTTCGCTGGGGCGCTTGCTGACCATATTGACGATGCCGCCCGGTTGGTTCTGGCCGTAAAGCACGGACGCCGGGCCTTTGAGCACTTCGATGCGCTCCAGGGAATACGGCTCGATCTGCAACGCGCCACCTGTGCTGCCGCCGCCATAAGGCAGGTGCAGGCCATCCAGGTACAGCGGCGTGGGCGAGAAGCCGCGTGACGTCGGCTCATCGAACAATTTGACTCGGTCGGCAAAACCACCAGCGCTCATACCTGGGGTGTAGAGCAACGCCTGGGTGACACTCTGGGCGCCACGCGCCTTGATCTCGGCGGCGGTGATCACGTTGATGGTCTGGGGGATTTCCACCAGCGCCGAGTCAGTCTTGCTGCCCGAGGCGCTGCGCTTGGCGACAATACCGTCCACCGGGCCCCAGGCGCTTTCCTGCTCCTGCCGGCCACTTATCTGGGTCGCGCCCAACTGCAAGGCTCCGTCGCCGGAAAGGGCCTGCAACGACCAACCGCCCTGGGATTGCACCGCCGCCAAACCACTGCCCGCCAGCAAGCGCTGCAATCCCGAACCTACACCGTAACGCCCTTTCAAGCCGGCGCTGCGCTTGCCGTCGGTGAGCGATGCGTCAACCGACAGCAAGATGCCTGAGGCACTGGCGAAACGGTTCAACGCCTGGTCGAGGCTGCCCGCCGGAATGTCATAGCTGCGCAGCGCTTCGGTGCTTTCTTCGGCTTGAACCATGCTCGGCAGTACCGGAGCCGTTGCCAGCAGGCCGGCAAACAGGCCACGACGCAGCGCGCGGGCCAAAGGTTGGATTGGGTGGTGCGACATGGCAGGACTCCCCGTGAGAACGCTTCTTGATTGGCTTTCAAGAGGTATCCCGAACGGGCCGCAGAAACCGACAAGCCCTGTACAAAGTATTTTCAGACCCGCGCCTTGATCGTTACCCAGTAACGGGTCACCGCCTGCACGTGCACGGGCAATGAACGCTCCAAGGCCGCCAGGATCGCGTCGGTGTCGTTCAGCGGGAACACGCCGGTCAACAGCAGGTTCGACACCGCCTGATCACAGCGCAACAGGCCCGGGCGGTAGCGACTCAGTTGCGCCACGAACTCACCCAACGGCTGACGTTCGGCAACCAGACGATGCTCGGTCCAACTGCTGGCATTGGCGCTCACTGCCGGCAACGCGGTGCTTTGGCGTGCGTTGAACCACAGGCTGTCCCCTGCCTGCATATGCACCGGCGTGCCCTGCAACGGCGTGACCCGCAGGCGACCTTCGTACAAATCCACGCGGCTGCCGTCGGGCAGTTCACGCACCGCAAAGCGCGTGCCCAACGCCTGCACATCACCGGCTGGCGTTTCGACGATCAACGGGCGCGAGGCGTCGTGGCCGCTGGTCAGCAGGACCTCGCCTCGGATCAGCCGAATACGCCGCTCGGTAGCACTGAAACGCAGGTCTACGGCGCTGTCACTGTTAAGGTCCAGTTGCGTGCCGTCGCTCAAGGTCATATGGCGAATTTCGCCCGTGGCGGTACGCAGCTCTGCAAAGGCCGCTTGCCAGGTTTCACTGCGTTGCACCAGGTAGCCGCTGCCACCGGCCACCAACAGCAGGCCGAGCAGTTTGAGCGCGGCCCGGCGTTGGGTATCCGGGGTGTCGCGCAATACTGCGCGAGCGCTGTCGGCAGGTACGCCGCCCAGGGTGTGTTGCAGCTGCTGCAAGCGCTGCCAGGCGCGGCGGTGTTCCGGGTCAGCGGCCTGCCAGCGGGCAAACGCCTGGCGCTGCTCGCCCTTGAGCTCGTCGCCCCATTGCAGCATCAACCACTCGCTGGCTTGCTCGACAATCGCGGGGGCGATAGGCGCGTCGTGTTTCATTCTTCGTACACCACCTGGTAGCAGGCGACAATGGCGCGGGTCATGTACTTCTGCACCGAGCTGACGGTGACGCCCAGGCGTACGGCGATTTGCGCATAGCTCAAGCCTTCGAACTGCGAAAGTAAAAACGCACGGCGTACATTGTCGGGCATGCGGTCGAGCATGGCGTCGATCTGCATCAGGGTTTCGAGGATCAGCGCGCGGGTTTCCAGGGAAGGCGACTCGGGCTCGGGCAGGTGCGCGATGCTTTCCAGGTACGCACGCTCGATGCGCAGGCGGCGCCATTGGTCGATCACCAGGTTGCGGGCGATCTGCGCCAAGTAGCTGCGGCTTTCTTTGTCACCCGGGAAGCGCCCGGCCACCAGCAGGCGCAGGAAGGTGTCCTGAGCCACATCGGCGGCCTGTTCCCGGTCGCCCAGACGCTTGCGCAACCAGCCTTGCAGCCAGCCATGATGGTCGCGGTACAGGATGTGAAGCTGTTGCTGGCCGTCAGTCGCGATGCCCATGAAAAGCTCAGAAGTGTTATTGAGAGCAATTATCATTACATCTTATTTGGCGACTGACAAAAACTCTTTCTCGCTCAGCGCACAGCGGTCTGCAACGGGTACACCGACTCCCACCCTCCTCCCAGCGCTTTGTACAGCCCGACCATGGCCAACGACACGCCGGTGGAGCTTTCCACCCACTGCTCCTGCGTCGCCAGCAATGCGCTTTGCACGGTGAGTACGTTGACGAAATCCGCCACGCCTTCGACGTACTGATGTTGCGCAGTGGTCAGTGCGATCTGGTTCTGGCGCACCGCTTCGGCCAGGCTGTCGCGACGCAGTTGGCTGGCGTTGTAGCGGGACAGTTGATCATCGATTTCATGCCAGGCGCGTAGCACGGTTTGCTGGTAGGCCAGCGCCGCTTCCTGTTGCTGGGCTTCACGCAAATCGACCATGCCTTGCAGGCGCCCGCCGTTGAACAGCGGTAGGCTCAATTGCGGGCCGAAGGCAAAGGCGCGGGAACCCCAGGAGCCGAAATCCGAGAGCTGCATGGCTTGGGAGCCGAGGCTGCCGGACAAGGTGATGCGTGGGTAAAAGTCGCCCTTGGCCACGCCGATGCTGGCAGTGGCAGCGTGCAAGCGAGCTTCTGCCTGACGGATGTCTGGGCGCCGTTCAGCCAGCTCTGATGGTAAGCCGATCGCGACCTGGCGCTGGGTTTGCGGCACAGGTGCATCCTTGGACAGCTGCGCGTGCAGGGCCTGGGGCGGCTCGCCCATCAGCAGGCTAAGGGCGTTGATCAATTGGTCCTGGCGCTGTTGTAAATCCGGCAGGCGCGCCTCGATAGCCGCGACTTGAGCGGCGGCTTCGGCCACGTCCAGGTCGGTCGCGACGCCGTCGGCCAGACGCAGTTGCGAGAGCTTGAGGCTGTGGCGAGCGACGTCGAGGTTTTGCTCGGTCACGGCGCGGGTGTTTTGGACGCCGCGCAGTTGGATGTAGTCCTGGGCGGTCTCGGCCAGTACCGACAACAACACGGCGCGACGGTCGTTTTCGGCGACTTCCAGGGTGGCGTCGGCGGCTTCGGTTTCGCGCTTGACCCGGCCCCAGAAGTCCAGTTCCCAAGAAGCGGAGAAGCCCATGTCCCATTGGTTGAAGGCCGAGCGGCCGTTCTCGCCGGAAGGGTCGTTCAAGCCTTTGCCGCTGTTGCGCTTGCGCTGGTAAGCGCCGCCGACATCAACGTTGGGGTAGCGCTCGGCCGTGGTCACCTGGCGGATAGCGCGGCTTTGTTGCAGGCGGCTGCTGGCCAGTTTCAGGTCGAGGTTATCGCTGAGGGCGCGACGTGTAAGGGCCGAGAGCTGCGCATCGTGGAACACATCCCACCAGCGCTCCTGCAAAGGGTCGCTGGTGGCGCGGCTGGCGGCCTGGCGGCCCTGGGGTTCGCTCCACTGATTGATCTGCGAGCCCTGGGGCCGCTGGAAATCCGGGCCGACCGTGCAGGCACTCAGGGTGATCAGGCTCAAGGTGAGCCAGGCAACGTGTTTCATTGCTGGGCCACCTCACGCTGTTGCGCGACCGGCCGGGTGTCGACGCTGGCTTCCACCGACATGCCGACGCGCAAACGCTCGGTCAGTGGCTGGTTCGGTTCGAGGACGATCTTCACCGGAATACGCTGCACCACCTTGGTGAAGTTGCCGGTGGCGTTGTCGGGCTTGACCGAGGCGAAGGTCACCCCGGTGGCAGGCGCCAGGCTTTCCAGATGGCCTTTGAGCAGTTCGCCGTCAAGGCTGTCGACGCTGACTTGCACCGCTTGCCCCGCGTGCATATGCGACAGTTGGGTCTCTTGGAAATTGGCCACCACGTAGGCTTCGGCCAGTGGCACCACCGCGAGGATCTTGCTGCCCGGTGTCACATAGGCGCCGACCCGCACCGCACGCTCACCGACCATGCCATCCACCGGTGCGACAATGCGCGTGTAAGACAGCTGATAACTGGCCATTTCCAGCGCGGCCTGGGCGCGTTTAAGCCCACCTTCGGCGGCGTCGCGCTGGGCGGTGAGGATTTCCACCTGCTTGCGTTCGGCGGCCAGCACGGCGGTGGATTTGGCCAGGCGCGCGGTAGCCTGGTCGATGCGGGTCTTGGCTTGCTGGGCGTTCTGCACGGTGCCCGCACCGACGCCAGCGAGGTGGTTGTAGCGATTCAGTTCATGCTCGGCAAACGCCACTTCTGCGCGATCTGCTGCCACGGTGGCCTGGGCCTGGGCGATCACCGAGCTCTGGCGCTCCAGGGTCGCGCTGGCGTTTTTCAGCTGGGCCTGGGCGACCAGGGTGTCGGCATCGGCGGCCTGGGCGGCAGCGCGAAAATCGCGGTCGTCGATCAACGCCAACAGTTGGCCAGCCTTGACGCGCTGGTTGTCTTCTACCAGCACTTCCTTGATGAAGCCTGCCACCCGCGGCGCCACCAGAGTGAAGTCGGCGGCGACAAAGGCGTCGTTGGTGGTCTGGTGCTTGCTGCCCAGTACGCCCGGCGCAACCAGGTAAACCAACACGCCGACGGCAAATACAGCAATAACGGAGACGGCAATTTTGTCTTTGCGTTTCATGGAGAGTCCTTGTGGTCAGGCCGGAGCGCGAGGCGGATAGATCCGCGTGGGCATCCAGAAAATCAGCAGGATCAACGCCACCGCGACACCGGCCATGACGACGTAAAGATCCGAAGAGGTCAGCACCACGGTCTGCTCGTGCAAGCGGTGGGCGAGGCCCGGCGCGTCAGCGTCGGCCAGGGGCGAATTGCCCAGGCGGTCCACCAACATGGTTGAATGGAAATGCCCGCGCTGGGTGGTCAATGTATCCAGCACCGCAGTGGCGATCACAGCAGCCAGGCCTTTGACGGTATTGAACCAGGCCGAGGCAAACGGCCCTTCGATGGGCTGGATACTGCCGGTGGACAGCATCAGCAGAGGCAACACGGCCATCGGCTGACCGAAAATCTGCAGCAGGTACCAGCCGTAAAAGTCGTCACGAATCCACGCCGAAGTCAGGTGAGAACTGCCGATGCAGCACAGCACCAACATGCTCAGGCCAATGCCCAGCACCCAGCGGCAATCGACCCAGCGCAGGTTGCACAGCGCCGCCACCAGCGGCAGCGCAATCAACTGTGGCAGCGCCATCAGCAGCATCACCGGCGCAGTTTGCAGCGGCCGGTAGCCCTGGACCTGGGCGAGGAAACTCGACGGGATGATGATCACCGAGGTCAGCACCATCAGCACGCCGGCCAGCACGATCAGGGCGAAGGCCAGGTTGCGCAGGCCGAGCATCTGCAGGTTGAAGAAGGGCAGCGGCTGTGACCATTCGTTGAGCATGAACAGCACCAGCAACAATGTGCCGCCACACAGCAGGAAGGTAATCAGGCCCGATTCGAACCAGTCCAGGCGATTGCCCTGCAACAAGCCGATCACCAGCATGCAAATCGCCGGAAAGCCCAATAGCAGGCCACGCCAGTTGAACTGCTTGAAGCGCTCCAGGCGCAGCGGGTCTTGTGGCAAACCGTAGGCCACGGCCGCCATGGCCAGCAGGCACGGCGCGACGATCTGCCAGAACGCCCACTGCCAGCCGACGTATTCGGTCCACAACGCCGCCAGCGGCGTGCCCAGGCTGGGCCCGAAGGTGGCGGTCAGTGCGTAACCGGCCAACCCGTACAACTTGACGTTGGCCGGCAAAAAACGCAGCGCCACGGTCATCAGCATCGGCGGCAGCGCGCCACCGGCCAGGCCTTGCACGGTACGCAGCAGCAGCAGGCTTTCGTAGTTCGGCGCAAACGGGCAAAGGATGCCCAGCACGGTGAACAAACCGATAGCGCACAGGGTGAAGCGACGCAGGGAAAACGTCACCGAACACCACGGCGCGAAGGCCATGGCTGCCACGGAGGTGGCGGTATAGGTGGCGACCAACCACGTGCCTTCATCAAAGCCGATGTACAGCGCGCCACGGATATCGGCGAGAGCAACCTTGGTGACCATCTCGTTGAGACCGGAGACCAGCACCGCCAGCAACACGCCGAGCAAGCCGATGATGATG
>NZ_WJZD01000044.1:0-41901 GCF_021609665.1 Pseudomonas sp. PA-1-3F
GCCTGCGATGACGGTGTGTCAGCCACTATTGTATTGGCTGATCCACCGTCATCGCAGGCAAGCCAGCTCCCACAATAAATTTTTAGGGGGTGGGAAGCAGCATTTCAAAATCAGTTCGCCATCCGCACACCACCGCTCAACTCATACGCCACCAACTCCGCCTGGTGCGCCGCCAGAATTTCCGGCAACGAACCGCGCAGGTATTCCACCCAGGTCTTGATCTTCGCATCCAGGTATTGGCGCGAAGGATAGATGGCGTACAGGTTCAATTCCTGGGACCGGTAGGTCGGCATCACCCGCACCAGTGTGCCGTTGCGCAGCCCTTCGATGGCGGCGTACACCGGCAGCAGGCCGACGCCCATGCCGCTGGTGATCGCGGTTTTCATCGCATCGGCCGAGTTAACCAGGAAAGGCGAGCTGTTGATCGCCACGCTTTCCTGGCCTTCAGGGCCGTTGAAGGTCCATTTGTCCAGCTGTACCACCGGGCTGACCAGGCGCAGGCACGCATGGTTGAGCAAGTCCTGTGGCCGCTGTGCGCAGCCCTTGGCCTTGACGTAGTCCGGCGAGGCGCAGGCGATGCTGTAGGTGATGCCCAGGCGCTGGGAAACGAAACCTGAGTCCGGCAGTTCGCTGGCCAGCACGATGGACACGTCGTAGCCCTCGTCGAGCAAATCCGGCACGCGGTTGGCCAGGGTCAGGTCGAAGGTCACGTCGGGATGGGTGCGGCGATAGCGGGCAATGGCGTCAATAACGAAATGCTGGCCGATGCCGGTCATGGTGTGCACTTTCAACTGCCCGGCCGGGCGCGCATGGGCGTCACTGGCTTCGGCCTCGGCCTCCTCGACATAGGCGAGGATCTGCTCGCAGCGCAGCAAATAGCGTTTGCCGGCTTCGGTCAGCGCGATGCGCCGGGTGGTGCGGTTGAGCAAGCGGGTTTGCAGGTGGGCCTCAAGGTTGGAGACCGCGCGCGAGACGTTGGCCGTGGTGGTGTCCAGTTGCACGGCGGCGGCGGTGAAGCTGCCGGCTTCGGCCACACAACTGAAGGCGCGCATGTTTTGCAAAGTGTCCATGGAGTGTTCTCAAGGGAGATAGCAAATTGTGACAGAAAGTTACGCTTTCAGTGATCCCTACCAACGGATTATCGCCTGAACGGTAACAAAGATTCACAGGAATGCCAGCTTATCGTCCTCCCTGGCGCCGCCTAGAATTGCGCCACCTCTCCCGCAACACCCTCTCAGGAATTCGCTTGCCGTGCCGCGTCGCATCAGCAGAGAGCTGAAGACTCTCAGTGTTTGGGCCTTAACGTCAGTCATCAGCGGTTGCATCGGAACCGGAGGAATCGCCCCGCAAGGCCAGGCGATCAACGCCAATACCCTGGCCACCGACGCCGCGATCCAGAGCGCCGCCCGCGACGCCCACTGGCCTACCGCCCAATGGTGGCAGGCCTACGGCGACCCGCAGCTCAACCGTTGGGTCGAACTCGCCACCCGCAACAGCCCCAGCCTGGCCGTGGCCGCCGCCCGTGTACGGCAAGCCCGAGCGCTGGCCGGGGTGGCCGAGTCGGCCGAGTCGCTGCAGATCAACAGCGACACCACCCTCAAGCGCCACAACTGGCCGAAGGATCAGTTCTACGGTCCTGGCGAATTGAGCGGCGCCAACACCTGGGACAACAATTCGTCCCTGGGCCTGAGCTACGCCCTCGACCTGTGGGGCCGGGAAAGCAACACGACCGAACGTGCGGTCGACCTGGCGCACATGAGCGCCGCCGAAGCGCGCCTGGCCCAACTCGAACTGCAAAACAACGTGGTGCGCGCCTATATCCAGCTGTCGTTGCAGTACGCCAACCGTGACGTCGCGGCCGCCACTCTGGCCCAGCAACAGCAGATCCTGGACCTGGCCAATAAACGCCTGGCCGCCGGGATCGGCACTCACTTTGACGTCAGCCAGGCTGAAACGCCGCTGCCGGAAACCCATCGCCAACTGGATGCCCTGGACGAGGAAATCGCCCTGAGCCGTAACCAACTGGCGGCGTTGGCCGGCAAAGGCCCGGGGGAGGGCGCGCAATTGCAGCGCCCGACCCTGGCCCTCGCCGCGCCGTTGAAATTGCCCTCCAGCCTGCCGGCGCAATTGCTCGGCCAACGCCCGGATGTGGTTGCAAGCCGCTGGCAGGTAGCAGCCCAGGCACGGGGTATCGATGTGGCTCATGCAGGCTTCTATCCCAACGTCGACCTGGTCGGCAGCCTTGGCTACATGGCCACTGGGGGCGGCATGCTGGAATTCCTGGCTGGGAAGAAATTCAACTACAGCGTCGGCCCGGCGATCACCTTGCCGATCTTCGACGGCGGCCGCCTGCGTGCGCAATTGGGGGAAGCCAGTGCCGGCTACGACATCGCGGTGGCCCAGTACAACCAGACCCTGGTCAATGCGCTCAAGGGCATCAGCGACCAGTTGATCCGCCGCGAGTCCATGGACAAACAGTCGGCCTTCGCCGCGCAGTCGGTGGCCTCGGCGCAGAAAACCTACGACATCGCCATGGTCGCCTATCAACGTGGCCTCACTGACTACCTCAACGTGCTCAACGCCCAAACCTTGTTGTTTCGCCAGCAGCAGATCGAACAACAGGTGCAGGCGGCACGCCTCAGCGCCCATGCCGAGCTGGTGACCGCCTTGGGCGGCGGCCTCGGTGCTGGCGATGATGTGCCCACGGCTGCCAAGACACTCCCAAGCAAGACTCCGGCGGCGCTCGCCGTGTTTGATCACTGAGTAGGCCTTGATGACTCCCTTGCCTGCACCGCTGCGCTGGCTGCATTCCCTTGAGTGGCGCCGTGGTTTTTTCGACTGGGCGCGCAGTGATGGCGTGACCTGGGTGTATATCTTCAAAGTGCTGGTCGCTGCGTTCCTGACGCTGTGGCTGGCCATGCGCCTGGAACTGCCGCAACCGCGCACAGCGATGATCACCGTATTTATCGTGATGCAGCCCCAGAGCGGCCAGGTGTTCGCCAAGAGTTTCTACCGTTTCCTAGGGACCTTGGCAGGCTCGGCGGTGATGGTGCTGTTGATCGCCTTGTTTGCGCAGAACACCGAACTGTTCCTGGGGGCGCTGGCGATCTGGGTCGGCATTTGCACCGCCGGTGCCACGCGCAACCGCAACTTTCGCGCCTATGGGTTCGTGCTCGCCGGCTACACCGCGGCGATGGTCGGCCTGCCGGCCCTGGCCCACCCGGACGGCGCCTTCATGGCGGCGGTGTGGCGGGTGCTGGAAATTTCTCTGGGGATACTGTGCTCGACACTGGTCAGCGCCGCCATCCTGCCGCAGACCTCCAGCGCCGCCATGCGCAACGCGCTGTACCAGCGCTTCGGTGTGTTCGCGCTGTTCGTGACTGACGGCCTGCGCGGGCGCAGCCAGCGCGAAGGCTTCGAGGCCAGCAACGTGCGCTTTATTGCCGAAGCCGTGGGCCTGGAAGGCTTGCGTAGCGTCACCGTGTTTGAGGACCCGCACATGCGTCGGCGCAACGGGCGGCTCAGTCGCCTCAACAGCGAATTCATGAGCATCACCACACGCTTCAACGCCTTGCACCAATTGCTCGAACGCTTGCGCGCCGATGAGGCCGACCATGTGGTGGCAGCGATCAAACCCGGCCTGCAAGACCTGGCCGAAGTGCTCGACAGCTTCTCTGGCCGCGCCCTCACCAGCCCCGATGCCGCGCGCCTGGTCAACCAACTGAGCGCCTACAAGGACGGCCTGCCCGCCAAGGTGCGCAGCCTGCGGGCGAGCTTCCAGGAGGGCAACCCGACGGACGCCGAGCAGTTGGATTTCCACACTGCCTACGAGCTGCTGTACCGTTTCGTCGACGACCTGCACAACTACGCGCAAACCCACGCGTCCCTGGCCGAGCATCGCCATGCGCGGGAGGATTGGCACGAAGCCTACACGCCAAAGACCAACTGGTTGGCCTGTGCCGCTGCCGGGGTGCGCGCCTCGTTTATCCTGGTTGTGCTGGGCAGTTACTGGGTGGCCACTGCCTGGCCCAGCGGCGCCACCATGACCCTGATCGCGGCGGCCACGGTGGGCCTGTCTGCTGCCACGCCCAACCCCAAGCGCATGGCGTTCCAGATGGCCTGCGGCACCTTGATCGGCGCCTTGGTCGGCTTTGTCGAAATGTTCTTCGTGTTCCCCTGGATCGACGGTTTCCCGCTGCTGTGCGTGATGCTCGCGCCGGTGATCATCTTCGGGGCCTTTCTGTCTTCACGCCCGCAATACGCCGGTGTGGGTGTGGGCCTGTTGATCTTCTTCAGCACCGGCTCGGTGCCGGACAACCTTACGGTCTACAACCCTTACACCTTTATCAACGACTACATCGCCATGGTCATTGGCATGCTGGTGTGCGCGGCGGCGGGGGCGATCATCCTGCCGCCCAACAGCCGCTGGTTGTGGCGCCGCCTGGAGCAAGACCTGCGTGAGCAAGTGGTGTATGCCATCAGCGGCAAGCTCAAGGGCCTGGCGTCGAGCTTTGAAAGCCGCACCCGCGACCTGCTGCACCAGGCGTATGGCCTCGCGGCCGGCGAGCCGCAGGTGCAGCGCGATTTGCTGCGCTGGATGTTCGTGGTGCTGGAGGTCGGCCACGCGATCATCGAGCTGCGCAAGGAGCAGGCGATTTTGCCGGTGCACCCGGCGTATGCCGAATCGCAGCCGTGGCGCCAAGCGATCCGCGTGATGGGGCGCTCGCTGGTGCGGCTGTTCCTGCAACCCAGCGCCAGCAACCTGGAGCGCGGGTTGATTGCCGTCGACCATGCGATCAGCCGTGTGCAGGCCACCGACGAACCCTTCGCCCCGCACTTCGACACCTCGGCCCTGCGCCGTGTGAAGAGCTACCTGCACTTTATTCGCACCTCGTTGCTCGACCCGCAATCGCCTCTGGCCGCCCTCAAAGGAGCCCCGAATGCCTCGTGAAATTGCATTCCACGGCATCTATATGCCGACCATGACCCTGATGTTCTTGATCGCAGCCGGGCTGGCCTGGGCGATTGATCGCTTCCTGGCCGGGTTCGACCTGTACCGTTTCTTCTGGCACCCGGCGCTGCTGCGCCTGAGCCTGTTCGCTTGCCTGTTCGGCGCCCTGGCGCTGAGCGTCTACCGTTGAGAATGCCCCGATGAAAAAGTTTTTCAGCCTGCTCGCCACCTTGCTGGTTCTGGCGTTGGCGATCTGGATTGGCCGCACGTTGTGGGTGCACTACATGCAAACGCCGTGGACCCGCGATGGTCGGGTGCGCGCCGACATTATCAATGTGGCGGCTGACGTCACCGGCGAAGTGGTGGACGTACCGGTACGCGATAACCAGTTGGTGAAAAAAGGCGACCTGCTGATGCAGATCGACCCCGAGCACTACCGCATTGCCGTCAAGCAAGCGCAATCGCTGGTGGCCTCCCGCAAGGCCACCTGGGAAATGCGCAAGGTCAACGCGCACCGCCGCGCCGACCTCGACGCCCTGGTGATCTCCAAGGAAAACCGCGACGACGCCAGCAACATCGCCGACTCGGCCCTGGCCGATTATCAGCACGCCCTGGCGCAACTGGAGGCCGCCGAACTCAACTTGAAACGCACGCGAGTGCTGGCGGCGGTGGACGGTTATGTCACCAACCTCAACGTGCACCGTGGCGACTATGCGCGTATCGGCGAAGCGAAGATGGCTGTGGTGGATATGAATTCGTTCTGGGTGTATGGCTTCTTCGAAGAAACCAAACTGCCCCACGTGAAGGTGGGCGACAAAGCCGATATGCAATTGATGAGCGGCGAGACCTTGAAGGGCCATGTGGAAAGCATCTCGCGCGGCATCTACGACCGCGACAACCCCGAGAGCCGTGAACTGATCGCCGATGTGAACCCGACCTTCAACTGGGTGCGCTTGGCCCAGCGTGTGCCGGTGCGGATTCACATTGATGAAATGCCGGAGGGCGTGTTGTTGGCGGCCGGGATTACCTGCACGGTGATCGTCAACCCAACACAAAACTAAAAAATGTGGGAGGGGCAAGCCCTAATGCCAGTCAGTCAAGGCTTTTGTAGGAGCGAGCTTGCTCGCGAAAAACTCATAGGCGCCGCGTTCATTCAGGAAGCACGCGTTATCGTTGAGGTTTTTCGCGAGCAAGCTCGCTCCTACAGTGGGCGATGTAAGCCCCCTCATACATCTAGACCCGCGTCAGGCTTTGATAAAGGTCTCATGCAAGTGCCGCCACAGCAGCGTGCCACTGGCCTGTTTCTCGAACACCACTGTGGCGCGGCGGTCGGTCTGGGTGCCACTGTCGTCAATCTGATGCTCGCGATACGTGACCGTCGCGCCGCGTGCGTGACGATCAATCCCGGTCATTTCGCTCAAGGTGATTTTCAACCCCGGACGCATCCCGCCCAGGCGCGTGAACAAGGCATTGACCCCGGCCGTGTTGACCCGCGTACCGGTGGCGGGCGCCACCATGCTGAACTCGGGTGAGAAGCGCGCCAGCAGATTTTCCAGCGTGCCCTCAGGCGCAACGCCGGCAAACCATTGTTCGATCTCGACGTGGGTCTGGATCACTTCTTCAAAAAAATCGCTGTAGTCAATCATGCTTGGGCTCGCTGCAAGGGTGAAGCAGCGCGCGTACCCTGGAAGCATCCAGGCGCAACACTGCGAAAAGCGGCAACAGGGTCAGAGCTGCCGCCATCGTGAAGGTAATCGCGAAGGAATCCAAGGCCGACAGTACTGCACTGAGCACGGCGGCGCCCACGCAGAAACTCACTTGCCGGTTCATGTTCCACAACGCGCTGGCGTGGCCCATGCGCTCGGCGGGAATATCCAGAAAGGCCAGGGTTTGTGCGGTGCTGCTGCACAAGCTGCCGCCCAGGCCCATCAAGACGTAGGCCGCAATAATCAGCGTCGGCTCGTTGAGCAGCAGGATACCGCCGCATTGCAGCGCCATGCCGGCCAGTAACAAGGGTTTGGGGCCAAAGCGATTGAAGAGTCGCTTGCTCAGGTAGATCGCCACGGCCGAGGCCAGTGCCCACGGCAGCATGAGCGCGCCGGTCTGGGTGGCGTCATACTCCAGGCCACGCACGTAGAGGATGGCGATCAGGCTGGTGCCGATAAATACCCCCGGAATACACAGGTAAACCAGCATTGCCACGCGCAGCATCGGGCTGGCGGCTTGTTTGAACACACTGCACAGGTCCAGGGGCGGGCGCTCGGTTAAAGGCACATCGGGTTTTATCCACAGCAGCGCCAGCAGCAGGGTCACTAGCGCCAGAGGCAGGTTGGCGTAGAAAATCCAACGCCAGGACAGGCTGTCGACAATCACCCCGCCCAACGCCGGGGACAGCGCTGGCACCAGCAACGCCACCGACATCACCCGCGCTGTCAATTGGCTACGCTCGACCGCCGGAAAGTGTCGGTAAGCCATGGCTTGCCCCACCGGAATCAGTAAGCCGCCGCCGAGCCCCTGCAAGGCGCGCCAAGCTATCAACGCTTCGATGGAGCCGGCCTGGCCGACCATCACCGAGGCGCCGGCAAACAGCAGCAGGCTGGTAGCGATCAGGGTGCGCTCGCCCATGAGCGCCGCCAACCACACACTCAAGGGAATGATCACTGTCAGCCCGAGCATGTAGGCATTGCTGATCCACGCCAACTGGGTGACCGAGGCTTGCAGTTCGCGGGCGATATCCGGGTAGGCGACGGTGGCGACAAACATGTTCACCAGGTCCAGGGCAAAGCCCAACAAAAAGATCCAGGCGACTTTCGAGCGGTAGGTCATGAACGCGTTCCTGCGAGTGGAGCCGGCAGGGTAGGCCGCACGCAGGGTTTGGGATACGTCGGTTTGCCTGCTAGTTTGTCAAAAATATTTTGACAAAGGAGGGCGTTCACCATGGTCAGCCTGGACCGTTTTGACACTTTCAAGGCCGTGGTCGAGGCCGGCTCGCTCACCGCTGCCGCGGACCTGCTGGGCCAGACTCGCGCCGTGGTCAGCTTCAACCTCAAGCGCCTGGAAGCGGAACTCGGCGTCACCCTGCTGACCCGCAACACCCGCCAACTGGCACTGACCGACGCGGGTGAGCGCTTCTACCTGCGCTGCACGCGCATGCTTGAAGAGGCCCGCCTGGCGGTAGAAGAAGCCCGCAGTGAACATGCCCAGCTCAAAGGCACCCTGCGTATCACCACCACTGTCGAATATGCCCTGGCTGTAGTTGCTCCGGCGGTAGAAGCCTTTCGACGCCTGCACCCGGACCTGAATATCCACTTATCCACATCCTCCACCCACGCCGATCTGATCTCCGAGCGTTTTGACGTGGCGATTCGGCTGGGGCGCTTGCTGGACTCCAATCACCGCGCAGTGCAGTTGTCCACATTCGACGTGTTCGCCGTCGCGGCGCCGCAGTTTGCCGCAGTTCAAACCCTGGCTGAGTTGGAGCAGTTGCCCAGGCTGGGCCACGGCCGCTTGAGCGAACTGAGCGTCACCGACCCGGCAGGTCTCGAACACCCTTATCGAGCCGGCCCGTCAGCCTTGGTGGCCGACAGCGCGGCGGTCCTTCAGGCATTTGCGGTGCGCGGCCACGGTGTGGCGGTTTTACCGCAATGGTTGGTGCAGAGGGATGTCGACGCGGG
The DNA here is from genome assembly GCF_021609665.1 of Pseudomonas sp. PA-1-3F. Taxonomy (NCBI): domain Bacteria; kingdom Pseudomonadati; phylum Pseudomonadota; class Gammaproteobacteria; order Pseudomonadales; family Pseudomonadaceae; genus Pseudomonas; species Pseudomonas sp. PA-1-3F. The sequence continues at coordinate 8,626 of NZ_WJZD01000044.1, forward strand.
ACGCTTGGTGCGCCTGTTGGCGGACCACCGCTTTGCCCCGCAAGGGGTTTACGCGATGTATCCGGACACGCGGCATTTGCCGCTGAAGGTGCGGGCGTTTATTGATTTCATGAAACCTTAGAGCCTACCGCCCAAGCCAAAGCGCTTCTTCAGCACCTTCTCCAGCAACCCCTTGGGCAACAGCGCCGCCATCAACGGTAACGCGCGGCTGCCGTTGCCCGAACGCAACAGGCGCGGCGGTTGCGCTTGCTGCACCGCCTTGAGCACGTCTGCAGCAAACTCACTGGCCGGGGTTGGCTTGTCCTGGGACGCTTGGCTGCGTGCACGAATGCCCTCGCGCAATGGCCACCATGGCGACTGTTCCTGGATCAGTAACTCGGCCTGGGCGCCGGCATTCTTCGCAAAGCTTGTATTGATCGCACCGGGCTGCACTTCCATCACCCGCACGCCAAACGGTGCCAGCTCCATGCGCAGGGCGTCGCTCAACGCATGCACGGCGGCTTTGGATGCGCAGTAGGCGCCGGCGAACGGCGTCACCAATACGCCGGAAACACTGCCGATATTCACCACCAGGCCCTTGCTGCGACGCAAGGCAGGGAACAGCGCCTGGGTCACGCCGACGATGGAAAACACATTGGTTTCGAATTGGCGTTGCATCGCCTCGGTACCGCCGTCGAGCAACGGGCCCATGGCGCCGTAGCCGGCGTTGTTGACCAGTACATCCAGCTCGCTCAATTGCCCGGCCAGGAGTTGTAAAGCGGCGCTGTCATTGACGTCCAACTGCACAGCATTGAAGCCTGCGGCCGCGAGGGCGGCGACGTCATCGGGTTGGCGGGCGCTGGCCCATACCTCGAAGCCTGCGGCTTTGAACGCGTCGGCGAGGGCGCGGCCGATGCCGCTGGAGCAACCGGTGATCAGTACGTTGGGCATGGGTCCATCCTTTGTCAGTCCGAGAAACTGCCTTGCAGGTGCTCGGCGCGAAATTCCAGGGTTTGTGGGCGATAGCCGGGGCGCAGCGGCGGGGTGGGCAGGCAGTCATCCCAGGTGGCGCCCGCCTGCAACTCGCCGGGGCCGCGATAGCGTGGGGCGGCGTAGACATTGTCGGCCAGGTTGACCGTATCGCCCGGTGCGTAGGCGGCCACGCGCCAGCGCAGTTCGGTGAGCGGTACATCGTTGCCGTTGTTGAGGGTCAGTTTGAGCGGTCGGTCGGCGGGGCAGTCTTGCGGCGCGTAGGTGATGCGCAACTCAAGACGCGCCAGTTGTGACGCTTCGCGATTGTCCAGCCATACCACCCAAACCGCGACAAACCCCAGGCCGACGGCAGCGGCCAACGATACCGGCAGCGCCTTGGCCGGGTAGCGCAGCAGCAGGATCAGCCAGGTGATGATCAGGAGAACGCCGAAGAACATGGAGACCACCTCGAATAGGGAACGAGCATCCTAACTTAAGCGTAGGCGGGATGGGTTAGCTTGAGCATTGTGCTGGCCGCACGGACGCCATCGCAGGCAAGCCAGCTCCCACAGGTTGACCCTATTCCAAGGGTGTACCCGGTCAAACTATGGGAGTGGGCTCGCCCGCGATGACTGACTTACTGAGCACAAGCATCGGCCTGCAAGCCATCAATGCAAGCTTCCACCAGAGCCAAGCCAGTTTCCGCCAACGGCAGGCTCGCCCAATTCAGGCAACTCGGGTGTTCGGCCGTTCCTCAGGCACCGTTCGTCGCTACTGTCAGAGTTCACAGGTTCTTTATTTTTTAGAACCACTCAGTTTGTTGGACATAGCGGTGTATCTCTACCTGAGGGAATGCGTGGGCATGGACAACGACTCGAGAACTGACCGTCTGCTTCTTACGTTGGTCAACGAGCCCGAACGGCAAGTGGGCCTGGAAAAAGTCAGCTTCATCACCGCGATGCAGCAATTGGGCATGGCGTCGGTGTTCGACATCATCGCCCAACCCAAGCCCCACTTCGTCCAACGCCTGGGTGAGATCTGCGAGGCGGATGGCGAGGTGGCCTATGACAATGCCATGTGCTATGCGGTGCAGATCGGTCGGCTGTACCGTGAACACCAGGTATCCAACGGCAGAACCCAGTACCAGGGCCAGCAGACCGGTGTGCGTGCGCTGGTCGATGTCGGGCCGAGTTTCCCGAACCTGTTCAAGGAAAACTGGGATGAGTTCTGCAAAGTGGGCGCGATGGCGGCGGTCGATTCGCCGGTGGCCTACCTCAGCGCTCAATATCGTTTCGCTACGCGCACCCTGGAAGGCTCCGGCCAGGGTGATCGGCCCAAGATTCTGTTGAGGACTCGGCGGCCCGATCTGGAGGGGTTGATCATTGACCAGCAAAGCACCTTTACCCCCAGACCGATGCTGGAGTTAGTCAATGAGATACTTATGGCCGACATCGCCCGGTACCGGACAGGAAAGCCGGATGCCAACAAGCCGATTTACGACGTACTGGCCGAGCGGCGCTATCCGTTCATGTTTCCGTATTACTACCCTCACCACCAATGCCGATTGGGGCTGGCCGAAAAGAAGCTTGAGTTGGGGGAGTTGAACTACCGTATCAGCTTGCAGTTGCCCATCAGCCAAAGGGGCTTGAACGATTATGGCGTGGTGCAGAACACTGCAGCGCAAGCGCAACTGTTGATGTCGGGGTTAAGCCCACAGCAACAGCAACTGTTGATCGAACCTTCATTGTTCACCACGTTTTATCTATCGAAGGCTCAGCTGACGCAGACCTGGGCAGGGCCGGGGACTTCTCATCTGAGTCCGCATTCGGCCATCAGGATTGCTTTACTGATATCCCCACAGTCAAGCCTGAAGTCTGTTGTGCCTCAGGCAGAAACCTTAGTCAACCAAGGGAAATTGACGAGCACGGCAACGATTGAATTCTCGGGGCCTGACGATACTAAACGAGAGGGTCTTTTCTGGATTAATTCTGGGACGCCGTTATATGCGAACACGGCTAATATTTGGACGCCTAATTATCTTCACCCCGCGAATACCTCAACAATCTGCACAGTTATCCGCTGGGGGGGAGAAGAACCGTTTCCTATCGAACCGGGCTATCGAGCCTCATTTACTGTCACCACCACCACGGGCACTACCACTAGGCCCGTTTCACTGGCGGTACTCAGCTTCACCATTGTCCTGGATGAGTACGTGACATGGACGGCCGAGCAGCAGGAGTTTTTTCAGCGCAGTTACGGTCTCCAAGGTATTGGCCACCTTGACAACCCACTGGTGCAGCTCGAGACCTTCATGCAACGTTCGGAGCTGGATGCCGAGCAGGTCGAGGCGCTTTTATCCCAGCGTCAGCATTTCCCCCACGTGTCTCCCAATTGCCCCAGCGGCAACCCACAATGGACGGGGGGCAATGGCGTCGGCAAGGCATACCCGCACGCCTCTCACTATGGCGCGTGTTATGTCAACGGCCATGGCAGCGAGCGTTATGACAGTGTTGTGCCTGCTACCGTTGTCTCGACGTGTGCGGACCAGTTCGACAATTCCATGGGCCTCAAGGAAACCACGCTCGGTAGCCGCACGGTCTGGTACCTGACTAAAACGTCCCCTCAACGGTTTGACCGCCTGCAACGCATGATTCGTCTGCAGCGCTGGCTGAAGAAAGACCTGGGTATGGACATGTCCTATGCCGAGCTGGACACGCTGCTCATTTGCGCCATCCGCAGCGAGGGTGAACACAACCTGACCATGGACCTGAACACCAATACCCTGCGGGTCTTGGGTGTTTATCGTTATTTCAGCCGACGTTATGGCATCAAACCCGAAGAATTTGCGGCGTTCCTCCACGATCTCACGCCTTACGCCACGGGTGACAAGGTGCCGCTGTTTGACCAAGTCTTTAACCCTGCTGCGCTGTTCGATACGCCGTTGGAACTCAATAGAGCCGCCTTTAATGTCAGTGGGACAGACGCTGCGAACAAAAAAATCGTCGCACAACTCTGTGCCGCGCTCGGCCTTGAGCCTACAGAGTCATCGCTTTCTCGCTTGGCCAACCAAACGAAGGATTTTGTTGGGCCGTTACTCCGCGACCTTGGCACCCTGTCCTCGCTCTACCGTCAGGCGCGTATTCCGCAAATGTTTGGCTTGTCGCCGGAGGAAGGCTGGGGCCTGGTGGATATGCTGGGGGGGCTGGAGTACCAGCGATTACTCTGTACCGGGCGCCTGCTACAACCCTCATTGTCGTCCCTCAGGCCATGGTCGTTGACTGCGCAGGGCGCCAGCGATATGAGCATCAGGCTGGTGCTGGTGGTTGATGCCGCGCATGAAGGTACCTTATTGCGTCTGCTGCCAGGTTCAGCCTTGTTTGTGCTGGCGGGGACCGACTTTGCATCAGCAGCTGGCACGCGGGTGTTTACCCTGGAACGGCAGCCCCAGCATTCAGACGAAGAAAACTTCGTGCGCAATCCTGACGGCAGCGCGCTTACGCTTGAACCGTTGAGCGCTGGTGGGACGTTGTCGCTCAGCGGCAAGCGCCTTTCAAGGACAGCTTGGGAGGTAATAACCAGCCAACCGTCTTCAGTTCACCACCTGCAAGTAAAGTGCGGCACGCTGCCTAAAAGACACCTACCGACCGTAGAGGCTTGGGAAGAGGATGCAATGGCGCCCGCGCCTGACGTTCTCGATGTGTTGATGCAGATGGATTGGGCCGTGAATTGGCTCAAGGACAGCAAGCAAAGTGTTACCGGGGTACGCCGCGCGTTGGGCCTGGAGCCTGGAGATTACCTGCCCCCCCAAGGCTTGGTGGACCGCTTGGGCATATTGGCCGCCGCGACGCGAGAGGTATTGATTACCGATGAGCAGATCTCGGCGCTGAATCTGCCTGTTTATGAACGGCCCAAGTCCGCTGCCGCACGAGAGCCCATCAAATGGCGCGAAGTGCTGCAGTATTTGCTGGACCCGCAGGGGCTGGTGAGGCCTGTTCCGCTCACAGGTCTCGAAGACCCCCATCATTACTTGCAAGAAGCGATTAACTATCGAGTGGGGCAGTTGAACCTCTTCCCTCACGAGCGCGAGCAGAGCGTGGCGAAGCTTGCCGACATGTTACTGGCCGGCCATGACCGCCAACTGCGGCTGATCGAAGGTTTGGCACAAGAAATGATCAACCTGCCGATGGACCGCACCCAAGTTGTACTGCGTTGGGCACAGACCTCGGTACACGCCCTGTTGTCAGCGGTGTTGGGGCTGGCTACCGCAGCCGCCACTGACTCATTGATCAATCAACTCGAGCGTGTATTGCGTCATGGGACAGTGGTGATGGACCTGCGGTTGAGCACCAGTGCCTTGCGTGTGTTTTTGCTTAATCCGCAATGGCTGGGAGTTCCGGGTAGAAATCTGGAGTTGAACCTCAAGAGCTTCTACCTGCTGAGCCGCTACAGTCAGTGGTTTCATGGCCAAAGCCAGGCGGAGGAGGCATTGCTGGGTTATTTCATCGCGGCCAACCCCGGAAAAACAGCGCTCAAAAACAAAACATTGCGCGCTGCAGTCAGCGACCAGGCCGCTTCCGTTTTGGCCAGGCTGTTGGGGTGGCGGCAGGACGACGTGCATGAGCTTTTCCAACTGCTGGCGCAAAAGCGCGCCTGCTCCATGGCCGACATCGACTGGATCCTGCGCAGCCAAGCCACCTGTGCCGCCAGCGGCCTGGCTGCGGCGGACTTGCTCAGGGCCACAGCCCTGCACGGCGACAGTACGGGTGTGGCCTGGCAAGCGGTAGGCAATGCGGTCATGGCTGCCCGGCGCTGAGCGCCTGCGCACTTTTACGATGAATAAGGAGCGAGCATGTCCAGCTCAATCGATAGCCAGCTCAACGAAACCCTGCGCGATGCCCTGGTGGCCTACTATCTGGATGAGGTGGTACCGAACGCAGCGGAGTTTGTCGACGCCCAGTTGAGCGACAAAATCAAGACCGCCAACGACCTCTACCAATACAAGCTGCTGGATGTGCAGGTCAGCCAGGCCGTGCCCACCAGCCCGGTGGCCTCGGCCATCGCCAGTATTCAGCAGTACATCAATGCCGCGCTGATGGGCATGGAGCCGGGCTATGAAACCAAAGTGATGGAAGATCACCTGATCAGGCAGTGGCGCGAGATCGACTGCCAATACCCCATCTGGGCGGCCAACCAGCAGTTGAGCTATTACCCGGAACTGTATATCGACCCCTCGTTGCGCCTGACCAAATCCAAGTATTTCCAGCAACTGGAAAACGACCTCAATCAGAACAAGATCGAGATCGACACCACTCAGGAAGCGGTGCTGTCTTATCTGGCGAGCTTTGAGGAAGTGGCCAACCTGACGATTATCAATGGATACATCAATACCACTGATTTCAAGAATGGCATGTATTACTTTATCGGCAAGTCCCGGGCCGAGAGTGTGTACTACTGGCGCTCGGTGGATATGTCCCAGCGTACTTACATGAACCTCAACGGCACGGATCCCAACCGGCCAAAGTTCGATTATCCGCAGCCGGGGGCGTGGTCAGACTGGCACAAGGCTAACTTGCCGATTTCGGCCAGTGCGATTGAGCGCACCATCAGGCCAGTGTTGTTCAATAACCGCCTGTTTGTATTGTGGGTGGAGTGCGTGGATAACAACCCTGCTCAGATGACGGTTGAAGAAGGTTATCTCCCAGGTGGTACCCCCATACCGCCAGATCCGGGTTCACCGGTTATCAAAGTACACAGTAACCCGATGTTGCGCTTGAACATGGTCTACAAGAAGTACGACGACAGTTGGAGTATGCCGCAAACCGTCATTGAAGCCTGGAGTGAGTCACCGTTGTTCAAGACTACGGACTTGGCGGAGCAGGTTGAGAGCATTGCCGTGGCCGACAGTTCGACAATGCCGGAGTCGATGTTTGTGGCGATGTATATGGGGTATACCGCAGGTAATGCGACGGATGGTGCGGCGGATCAATATGCGTTTCTAAAAACGGCAATGATCGATAAAAATTTTAATGTAACGGCGCTGTTTCCCAATCGTGGGTATGTGCCCAGTATCGGAACTCGAAAGGAGATCAAGGCACCCCATGTCTTGAGGGTGGGAAGGTTATTTGCTCAGGATAATAAAGGCCGGTTTCAGTTCAAAGTGCCTGAGCTTAGTATAGCGCTGAAAAGTGTCGAGTCGCATCGGCCGCATCAAGAGCTGGATAACTGGAATTTTGAAGAGAGGCAGGTTTCGATTGTTAGCCCTTCCCGTGGAGATGATGTTACTTATGATAAGTCTACAGGGGAAGTGTTCTTTAAATCTAAAATATCAGCTGTATTTTCAAAGCCTCCTGATGTGACGTTTTCTATAACGGCTTTTGATTCGGAGACGCAAGATAGATATAAGCTTGAAATGGTTTTGCCCGCAAACCAAACGACGGGCTATGAGACGCTTTTGAACGGTTCTAGAATTCAAGTGTTGAGTGGTTCGCAGTTTAGTGGTGGGGGGAGGTGTAGGGTTAGTTTGATATCTTCTCGTACTAATGGATACGTTGGAAGCGGGTTATTGTCTTATTTCTTGCGTGACACATATGATACTCATTATTGTACTCTTGGTCTGCCGGATGCAAATGGTTTTATATCAATATCTTCTAAGATTGCTGTGCTGGTGCGTGATTATTTGATGCACACCGGTTTAGTATTAAAAACAGTGCAGACGGATTGGCCTGCTGGATTCCGTCACGCTGAGGTCCAGGAGTTTATAAGGCCCCCTACTTATGTTTTTCAGCACGTTATTCTGCGACCTCTGAATCTGAGTGATCCGATGGCAGCTAATCCTGGCGCGGCGTCACTTTGGCACTCCGGTGGATTCGCAGTAATAAATCCACCCGACACCCATACATTAAAGCTCCCCATTAACCCTGAAACCCTGTTGCCTGACTGGCCGGGAGCCTGGCCCATCGGCTCAAAAAAAATTCCGATTATCCATGGTATCAAGGTGTTCAACGGTACCACCTGGCAGGTTTTGGGACATGCCCTGAAAATGACCTACGTAGAACTGGAGCTTGTCGCGCAAGTCACCACACCGCTGATCGCCCCTCGCATCAACACCCGTGCCAGCCCAACTCTGGGCATCGCCGAATTCATCGATTTCACCAACTCTGGCATCAAGCTAAACGATGCCGGCACCGCTCCACGCCAACCCATCCGCATGAATACATTGTTTGCACGCGAGTTGATCAACCGCGCCAATATCGCCCTGGAAAACCTGCTGTCCTGGGATACTCAGCTCCTTGAAGAGCCCCCTCTCAATCCACCAGCGGCCATTAACCAGATGGATTTTCACGGTGCCAACGGCTTGTATTTCTGGGAGTTGTTCCTGCACCTGCCTTTCATGGTCAGCCACCGTCTGAACCAGGAGCAAAACTTCGAAGGCGCCGAACAGTGGCTGGGCTTTATCTTCGACCCTTCGCGCAAAAAAGACGAGAAGGGCCGTCCGGCCTACTGGAACGTACGGCCTTTGATGGATGACCCGGTAGAAATGGACTACGTGTCTCGCAAACCCGCCGATCCGGACGGTATCGCTAGCAGCCACCCGGTGCGCTATCGCAAGGCGATCTACATGTTCTACATCAAGAACCTGCTGGACCGGGGTGACGCCGCCTACCGGCAACTGACCCCCGACAGCCTCGTAGCGGCCAAGCTGTGGTACGTGCGCGTGCTTGACCTGCTGGGGCCGCGCCCTGATATCAACGTGGTGGACCATTGGCAACCGATCCCCCTGAAAACCCTGAGCGACGCCACCAACTCAAAATTGCGCGAGTTCGAACAGCGCCTGATCCGGCAGGACCAACTACGCGAAGAGAGTGCCGCGGCCAACGATGGCGAGTCGCTCTACCACTTCGCCGAACCGCCGCTGTACCTGCGCACTTTCGCGCCCGACCCTACCCTGCTTGATCTGGATAACAGATACCTGCGCTTGCCCTTCAACCGTGAGTTGGTCCAGAACTGGGATACCGCCGAGGCGCGCCTGGACAACCTGCGTAACAACCGTACGCTGGACGGCAAGCCGCTGATGCTGCCCTTGTTTGCCGCCCCCTTGAACCCGCGCGATCTGCTGGCGGCGTTCGGTCAGGGCGCGGCCTCCGGTGGTGCCGCGCGGTTGTTGGCCCAGGAGGTGCCACCTTATCGCTACAGTGTGATGCACAACCGTGCCAGCAGTGCTGTGGAAACCCTGATCCAATTTGGCAATACGTTGTTGTCATTGATCGAGCGCAAGGAACAGGCGCAACTGCAGGAGCTGCAATACCACCAGGCTTGGGAGTTCGCCCAATTTGCGGTGGACCTTCAGCAGCAGGCACAAAAGATCGACCTTGAGCAGAAAAAAGCGCTGGAGGCGAGTAAGGCACTGGCTCAGGGACGCCTGGATTTCTACCGTAAGTTGGCCGATGAAGTGGTGAATGCCGGTGAAAAAGCTGCTGCAGCGCTGCACTTGGAAGGGCGGGTGTTGGACAACATCAGTCAGGTGGCCAATGCCGTTGGCAGTGGCCTGAAGGCCCCCCCCAATTCGGTTGGCGGCGGCGGCGGGGCTCACGCGGGTTTGACTAATGGTGTTGTTGCCGTAGGGTCCTCCGGGGGGTGGCGCCTGGAGGGCGTTGCCGAAATGGTCAGTGCCTATTCTTCAGCCAGGGCCGCGATGCTCCATACCATTGCGGAGGCGACGGACCGCGCTGAAAACTTCCGCCGCCGCCACCAGGAATGGATGCAAGCCCGTGACCAAGCCACGCTGGAAATTGCCCAGATCGAGGCACAAATGCAGGTGCTTGAAGCACAGGCCCGCGCCACCACCCTGCAATTGAACCAGGCCCGCGTCGCCCAGGATCAGGCGTTGGCCAGCTATGATTTTCTGCGCACCCGTTTTAGCAATGCGCAACTCTATCAATGGCTCAACGGCCAGTTCGCGACCTTCTATTACCAGGCCTACGATGCCACCTTGGCGCTGTGCCTGGCCGCCGAAGCCTGTTGGCAATTTGAACTCGCCGACTTCAGCACGCGCTTTATTCAGGCGGGCGTCTGGAAGGACAGCTACCGAGGCTTGAGCGCCGGCGAGGCGTTGAAGTTGTCCTTATTGAAAATGGATTCGGCGTACCTGAGTCGCAATGAACGACGGCTGGAGATCACCAAGACGGTGTCCCTGCGCCAACTCAAGGACAAGGATCCGACCTCCGCCATCAATCAGGACTGGGACACCATCAAGCTTGGCCTGATAGACAACTGCCGCGTCGATTTCCAGCTGACGCAGCCCATGTTCGACAGCAATTACCCTGGGCATAGCGTGCGCCGGATCAAACGTATCAGCGTGTCGTTGCCTGTGGTCCTGGGGCCCTACGAAGACATTCACGCCACCTTGACCCAAACCTACAGTGCCGTGCAGATAGGCGACACCCTCAAGGAAAACCTGCGGGCCAGCCAGCAAATCGTTTTGTCTGGCGGGGTGGATGACGATGGGCTGTTCACTTTCAGTTTCGACGATGAGCGTTATTTGCCCTTTGAGGGTACGGGCGCTATTTCAAGCTGGGCGTTGGAATTCACCTCGACTGACGTTGCGGCGCGGAACCGCCTGTTCGAATCGCTGACCGACATCATCCTTAAGCTGCACTACACGGCCAAGGCTGGCTAGGAGGAGGCATAGTGAACCATGACGAGTCGCTGCAAATCGCCGCGCCGTCCCTGCCCAAGGGCGGTGGCGCCATCCAGAGTATCGGCAACGGCCTGGGACCGGTCGGTATCAGCGGTGGTGCATCGTTCGAGCTGCCCTTGCCAATCTCCCCCGGGCGGGGTTTTGCCCCGGACCTGACGCTGGGTTACAGCAGCACCAACGGCAACAGCTCGTTCGGAATAGGCTGGGGCAAGACGCCCAATGCGATCACTCGACGAACGTCCACAGCGGTGCCGGCGTATACCGATGAAGACGTGATCCTGGGGCCGGATGGGGAGCCCTGGATGCCGGAACGCAACCCGATGACGGGTACAGAGGTTTCAAGGGTCGAGACGGCCTATAACGGCTTGCCGGTGGGGCCTTACACCGTTGTACGCTACTGGCCTCGCACCGAACGCGCATTTGCACTGATCGAGCATTGGTCCGATACCGACGACCCGGGGGGGTTCTGGCTGATTCACAGCGCGGACGGCAATCTGCACCTGTACGGCAAAACCGCTGCTTCACGACGTGCCGACCCGGATGTCGATGCGCGTGTGGGGGAGTGGCTGCTCGAAGAAAGCCTCAACCCGCGTGGCGAGCACATTGTCTACCATTATCAGGCCGACGATCACGCAGGTGCCCAGCGTTACTTGAGCAAGGTGCTTTACGGCAATGCCCTCGCCGATGACCAGCTGTATGCGTGGCGCGTTGAGGCTGGGCAAGGCGTGCTATGGCACTTTCATCTGGTGTTCGACCATGGTGAGCGTCCTACTGCCCTCATGACCGCTCCTCCTTATGAGGCTACCCAGGCATGGCCTGGGCGCAGCGACCCGTTCTCCAGCTATGCCTATGGTTTTGAGCTCAGGACGTGGCAACTGTGTCGGCAGGTGCTGATGTTCCACTGCTTTCCCGATGAGCCAGACATGGGGCCGGCGCCCGTGCTGGTGCGCCGACTACTGCTTGAATATCGGCCATCGTCACTGGGTTATAGCCTGCTGCATGCGGCCCATGAACAAGCCATTGACCGGGCTGGGAAGGTACAGAGTCGGCCACCGTTGGAGTTCATCTATAACGCGTTCGAGCTCGCACCGGATCCCCGGCGCTATCAGCCATTTGAAACAGTGCCGGGTCTTGACGACGGCCAGCGTTATCACTTTGTCGACCTGTACGGCGAAGGTTTTCCGGGCATTTTGTATTCTGACGATAAAGCCTGGTACTACCGCGCGCCTATGCGGGCCGAGGCGGCGAGCCACCCCGACGAAGTGGCCTATGACGATTGGCATGAGTTGCCAGAGATTCCGATAGCCGACCGCCTGCAGGCACCCCGACAGTTTTTAAGCGACCTCACTGGTGATGGCTGCCTTGAATGGGTCGTAGCCCAGCCTGGGCTGTGTGGTTTTTTTACCTGCAACCCGGACCGCAGTTGGTCGAGCTTCGCGACCGTGGATGCCTTCCCTCACGAGTTTTTCCATCCTCAGGGGCAATTGGCCAATCTGATGGGGGGCGGCTTGTCTGACCTGGCGATGATCGGCCCGCGCAGCGTACGTTTGTATGCCAACCAGCGGCAAGCGGGGTTTGCCCCCGCCACCCAGGTTAAGCGCAAGGAAGGCGAGGATGATCTGCCGTTGATCAGTAACGCCGCCACCGAGTTGGTCGCCTTCAGTGACGTGCTCGGCAGCGGCCAGCAGCATCTGATCCGCATCCGCCACGACCGGCTTGAATGCTGGCCCAACCTGGGGCGAGGCCGCTTTGGTAAAGGGTTCAGGTTCAGCACGCTGGGTTTTGCTTATGACGAGTTCGATGCATCGCGGGTCTTGCTCGCGGATCTGGACGGCTCCGGTGCCGCAGACCTGATCTACTTGAAAGCCGAGTGCGCGCTGGTGTTCATGAACCGTTGTGGCAACGGCTTTGACGACGCCGTCGAGCTTCCTTGGCCCAAAAACTTTCGCTATGACAGATTTTGCCGGGTGAGTACCGCTGACTTGCAAGGGCTGGGTTGCTCCAGCCTGGTGTTGACGGTGCCGCATATGTCGCCCATGCATTGGCGGTATGACTTTGTCGCAGCCAAACCCTATTTGTTATGTGCCACCAATAACAACCAAGGCGCCGCCGCGAGCGTGAAATATCGCAGTTCGGCCCAGGAGTGGCTGGATGAAAAGCAGCAATTGCTCGCCAGCGATCAACCGGCCGTGTGTCGTTTACCTTTCCCCGTGCCGGTGGTGAGTGAGCAGGTTCAATGTGACGAAATCACGGGCAATCGGCTGACGCAACGGTTCGAATATCGAAAAGGTTTTTACGACGGACAGGTACGAACGTTTCGAGGTTTTGCCCTGCTCCTGGCGACTGATACCGACACTGCTGCCGAGGCATCACGGGAGTCGGGTTTCAGTGAGCCGGTATTGCGCAAGACCTGGTTTCATGTCGGACAAGTGATCGACCCAGCGTGCGATGAGTATTTCAACGGCGATCTGGCCGCTCACCCCTTGGGAGCAACCTTGCTTAGCCATTATCACGAAGCCGACGGTGTCGATGAACTTGTCGTACCCCAGGCCGATGAGTTGCCTGGCATGCTCCAAGCACTGGCAGGCCAGGTATTGCGTGTGGAAACCTATGGAGGGCGCAACGCAGGCGACGTCCCCTATAGCGTCGAGCAAAACCGCTACCTGGTACGCGTGCTGGATCGGCCAGTAGGCGGTCAATTCGCACCTTACAAGGTGATGCTGGCGTTATCGTTGGAGTCGATCGCCTACCAGTACGAGCAACAGGTCGATGACCCGCAGTGCCAGCACGGGATCAACCTGCGCTGGGATGCCTTTGGCAGCCTGACCCATGGCGTCAGGGTCAGTTATGCCCGGCGCCTGACGGCCCAGGATGATCCGGCCTGCCAGGTGGACCCGAATGAAATCACACCGCAGAAACGCTGGTGGTGTGATGCCCATGATTCGGCGCAGCAGGTTTACTACCTGAGTGAAAGCCTGGCGCGGTTTATTCACCTGACACACCCACAGGGCTGGCGCCTGGCCCTGCCTTTTCAGCAACGTGACAACGCGCTGGTGCTGGGTAAGGGCTCTGGTCCCAACGGCTTGCAACCCGACGCGATCAGCTATGAAGCCTTTATCGCGCAAACCGCCGCAAACCCCTTGAATCCCCAAGCTCAGCGAACACTGGTGGGGCAGTCGGTGCAGCGCTACCGGGACTTGTCCGGGGTTCACCCCTTACCGGATGGAGAGGCCATGTTCCTGGCCTTGGCCGATGAGTTGGAAATTGCCGAGCTGGATGAGGCAGCGCTCAAGGCGTACGACTTGCTGCGCAATGACGAGGGTGAAATGCCGTTTGACCTGGAGCAAAAACTCCTGGAGGTCGGGTACCACAAAATGCGCCTGGTTCTGCCGTCCATCGACGGGGCGCAAGCGCCATTGTGGTCGGTCAAGCGCGGTTTCAATACCTACGCCGGCCTCGCGGGTTTCTATAACGTCATCACCGTGCAGCAAACCCGCAGTCATGGTGTGACCCATCTGAGTTACGACCCCTATGGCTGCCTGAATACTCGGGTACGCCTACCTGACGGCTGTGAGACGCGTGTGGATTCGATTGACTATCGCTTGCTGCAACCGGCGCGCATTATCGACCCCAATCAAAACACTCAGGAGGTGCTTTACGGGGCATTCGGCCAGGTGATCGCCACCAGTTTTTTCGGCACCGAACGTGGTCAACCCGTGGGCTTTGCGTCGCTCGATGACTACCGTCCTCCACTCGGCGGCACACCTGGCCAAATCATTGATGCACCGGCCGCGGCGTTGCAGGATGCCGCCACTGCGCACTTTGCCGACCCGTTCAGTTGGATGGGCCGAGTGCCTGACGCCGACCTGCAGGATCGCCAATGGCTGGACGAATGCGTAGCGCAGGGCGACTTGCTACCCAGCGGGCATATTCGTGTGTCGGCCCGTTTGCTCTCGCCATCCGATGCATTGACGCCCGCGCGACAACGCCTGTTGAGCTTGATCCCTCAGGTGCGCCGCGAGCCTGTTCACGCCGTTACCTTGCAGGCTGATCGCTACCCGCTCGATCCGGAAAAACAAATCCGCGTCGCCTTGAGCTGTTGGGACGGTTTCGGTCGCGCCTTGCAGAGCAAGCAAAAGGTCGAGCGCGGTTATGCCTACCATGTACAGGAAGATGGCTCGTTGGCGCTTGACGGCAATTGTCGGCCGGTGACGGTACAGGATGTTGAGCGCTGGCGGGTCAGCGAGCGGGTCGAGTACAACAACAAGGGGCTGATTGTGCGCATCTACAGGCCCTATTTTGCCGATCATCATCGCTACATCAACGATGTCAGCTTCAGGCAACACGGTTACAGCGACCGACAATTCTATGACCCGTTGGGCCGTCCTACTCGTACCGTCCTCGCCAAGGAGGACTACCTGCGGCGTCATACCTACTGGCCTTGGTACAGCATTTACGAGGATGAAAACGACACCTATGAAGAGGTGATGGCGATGAAAGAGGCCCGGGGGAAGACATTGCAATGACCGCCCTTGCGCTGCACCGGCAGACCCCAGGCCTGAGTGTGAGCGACCCTCGCGGGCTGACGGTGCGCACGGTGCGCTATTGGCGTGAGAGTGGGCGGGAGCAGGCGCAGGCAAGGAGCAGTCGTAGTGGCTTCGACGGTGCGGGCCGAGTCGTGGCCGAGTGGGACCCGCGTTTGGTGGAGCGGGCCAACCTGACGCAGGTTTACTCGCTTGGCAGCAAGGTACTGAGCTCCCACAGCGTTGATGCAGGATGGCGTGTCAGCCTGTTCACGCAGGCGGCTGAACAGGTGCAAGCGTGGGACGCTCGCGGTAATGAGCGACAGGTTGAATACGATAGTTTGCTAAGGCCTGTGGCGGTGTTCGAGCAAGCTGCGTGCGTCGAACGTCATCACTACGCCGATGCGTCGCCGCACTTTGCCGCGCACAACCAATGCGGCCAGTTGATCCGCCACGACACTCCGGCTGGAACGCAGCATTTCAATGAGTTCGGCTTGACCGGCGCGGTGCTGGAACAGTATCAACACTTTCTGCAAAGCCTGGATATGCCCGATTGGCCACTGCCCCTTAATGAGCGGGATGATTTGCTTGAGCAAGCAGCCGGTGCTCGCAGTACTTTGCAGTTCAACCCGGTGGGCAATGTGCTGGAGCAAACCGATGCGCAGGGTAATCGGCAGCGTTTCAATCACACCATCGACGGCCGATTGCGCGAGGCCTGGCTGCAGCTGAAAAACGCGACCGCCGCGCAGCGGCTGGTACATGACATTCACTACAACGCTCAAGGACAGATAGAACAGCAAACGGCAGGCAACCAGGTCACCAGTCGGTTTGATTACTGCCCGAAAGACGGGCGATTGAACCGTCTGAGCGCTGCCGGGCCTAGCGACGAACCGCTACAGGATTTGCACTACGTCTATGACCCGGTGGGCAATATCCTTAGCCTTGAAGACAAGGCCCTGCCGGTGCGCTTCTTTGCCAACCAACGCATCGAGCCGATCAACCGCTATACCTACGACAGTCTTTACCAGTTGATCGAAGCCACCGGCTGGGAGGCCGGCAGCGCTAATCGCGGGCCTGCTCATCTCGAGGATCCGGCTGCCGTGGCTAACTATCGTCAAACCTATCGTTATGACGCCGCAGGTAATCTGTTGGAGCTGATCCACCACGGCCCACAGCAACATGGGCGTGTGTTGACGGCGGCCAAGCACAGTAATCGCTGCCTGCCTGAGGTGGAGGGGAGACCACCGACCGAAGCGGAGATCTCCGAAGGCTTCGATGCCAACGGCAACCTGTTGGTGTTGGATCGGGGCCGCACACTCAGTTGGGATGTACGTAATCAACTGAGCCACGTGCATACCGTAGAGCGAACGTTGTGCCTGGATGACACCGAGCGCTACGTCTACGGTGCCGACGGCATGCGTCAGCGCAAGGTGCGCACAGCACAAACCAACGCCCGCACGGTGATCAGCGAGACGTGCTATTTACCCGGTCTGGAAACCCGCACGATTGATGACGAAAAACTGTATGTCGTCACTGTTCAGGCCGGCCGCACCACGGTGCAGGTGTTGCACTGGGAGGGCGCGGTGCCGCGTCAACTGGCCAATGATCAATACCGCTACAACCTGAACGATCATTTGGGGTCCTGCTCGCTGGAGCTGGACAGTGAAGCGCGGATCATCAGCCGCGAGACTTATCATCCGTTTGGCAGTACGGCGTTCACTGAGAGGGGAGACTCGAGCGAGCAGAGTTATCGCACGTTGCGTTATTCGGGTAAGGAGCGGGATGCGACCGGCCTTTATTATTACGGTCTGCGCTATTACATGCCCAGGTTTCAGCGCTGGATTAACCCGGACCCCGTGGGCGTCAGTGATGGTTTAAATGTATTCGCCTTTCTAGGCGGTAATCCCATTGGTTATCGAGACGCTGTGGGTGAGAAGCGCGAGCCGGTGAATAAAGATATCCACTTGATATGGGTGGGCGAGTCAGCGGAAGCGTTGGCGGCGCATGTCAGCAATATTAATAATACTGTCGAGCAGGCGAGCGGGTATAAAGTTCATCTTTATCTTGAGTCAGGTAACGAGGATGCATTTGCGAATGTCCTACAGGATCTTAAAGTTCATAATGTTGTCTATTTGAGAGAGGAGAAGCTCTTCAGGAAATTCAAAAAAAGTCCAGTGGGGGCTATTTATAAAGACTTCAGGTCGGGAGATCCAAAAAACTTTGCGTTTGCGGTGGATACGCTACGGCCCTATTTGGTTCGCAAGAAAGGAGGGCTCTACTCCGATGTCGATGACCAGTATCTCGGTGCTGAGAGTGAAGGGCACGAGCGCCTGGGCGATACGACGCTTTATGCAAGACCCGACGAAATAATCACAAACTCACCTGTTCGGGTGCCTTGGGAAAATAGGGGCTCCAGAAATGCGGTGCTGATAAACAATAGCTCGTTTGCGGCGCATGCTGGAAACAAAACACTGAAGCATATCGAGAAAGAAATGGTCGTGCGTTATAAAGAAGTTGTTAAGTCTGAAGAGTATACGGATGGTCACGGTCGCATCGGAGCCGGGATACTCGAGTTGGAAACACCTGAGCGAATAAAGTTAATGAGTTCGATGGTAGGTCCAAAGGTGTTTAGCTCGATCATAAGAGAATATGATAGTGAGGCTGATGATATCGTTCGTCAGGCTATATTGGTCGAGTCGGGAGGCGACGTTCAGGGCTTTAATGATCGTAGAAATGAAAAGATGCCGCTTAGACGCTTCATTAAGGTAGGTAGTGCAAACTCTTGGAAATAAAATCCCCATGAGCGCTATTAACCACGAACTTCGAACGGAGATGGCCGGTGTGAAATGAATTTTATGTCGGCAATCCTCAAGTAGAGAGACTCAGCCATGCTCAGCTTGAATAGCCATACCCCCACATTGACTGTTACCGATCCGAGAAGTCTACCCGTTCGCTCGGTGAAGTATTTACGATCGACTGCCTGCCAAGCGGCACAGGCACACATCGACCGCACTGCGCATGACGCGGTAGGCAGAGCGACAGCGCGCTGGGACCCGCGTCTGCAGTCGGTGCAAAAAGACGACCCGCAGGTGCCTGCCAACCTGAATATCCTTCACTCGCTTGGCTGCCAAGTATTGTTGATTCAAAGCGTCGATGCGGGTTGGGATGTTCAACTGTTCGGTGAGGCTGGGCAGGGTGTGCAGTTCTGGAATGGGCGCGGTAGTCAACGCCGCGTAGTATTCGATGCGCTACTGCGACCTGTGGCGATTATTGAAAATTCAGCCTGCACCGAGCGCTTTGCATACGGGATGGCTGAGCCGACTGCGGCTGAACGTAATCAATGTGGGCGGGTGGTGCGCCAAGATGACCCGGCCGGTACTCGTCATTTCGACTACTACGGGGTAGCTGGCGAGCCGATAGCGCAAACCCAGCGTTATCTGCAAAGCCTGGATATGCCTGATTGGCCACTGCCCTTCGATGAGCGGGATAATTTGCTTGAGCAAGCAGCCGGTGCTCGCAGTACTTTGCAGTTCAACCCGGTGGGCAATGTGCTGGAGCAAACCGATGCGCAGGGTAATCGGCAGCGTTTCAATCACACCATCGACGGCCGATTGCGCGAGGCCTGGCTGCAGCTGAAAAACGCGACCGCCGCGCAGCGGCTGGTACATGACATTCACTACAACGCTCAAGGACAGATAGAACAGCAAACGGCAGGCAACCAGGTCACCAGTCGGTTTGATTACTGCCCGAAAGACGGGCGATTGAACCGTCTGAGCGCTGCCGGGCCTAGCGACGAACCGCTACAGGATTTGCACTACGTCTATGACCCGGTGGGCAATATCCTTAGCCTTGAAGACAAGGCCCTGCCGGTGCGCTTCTTTGCCAACCAACGCATCGAGCCGATCAACCGCTATACCTACGACAGTCTTTACCAGTTGATCGAAGCCACCGGCTGGGAGGCCGGCAGCGCTAATCGCGGGCCTGCTCATCTCGAGGATCCGGCTGCCGTGGCTAACTATCGTCAAACCTATCGTTATGACGCCGCAGGTAATCTGTTGGAGCTGATCCACCACGGCCCACAGCAACATGGGCGTGTGTTGACGGCGGCCAAGCACAGTAATCGCTGCCTGCCCGAGGTGGGCGGGAGGCCACCGACCGAAGCTGAGATTGCCGAAGCCTTCGATGCCAGCGGCAACCTGTTGATGTTGGACCGGGGCCGAACACTGAGTTGGGATGCACGTAACCAACTGAGCCATGTGCATATGGTGGAGCGCACGTTGCGCCTCAATGACACCGAGCGCTACGTCTACGGTGCCGACGGCATGCGCCAGCGCAAGGTGCGCACGACGCAGACCAACGCCCGCACCTTGGTCAGTGAGACCCGATATCTACCAGGGCTGGAAACGCGCGATGGGGATGGCGAGAAACTGCACGTCGTCACCGTCCAGGCCGGCCGCACCACGGTGCAGGTGTTGCATTGGGAAGGCGCGGCGCCGCAGCAACTGGCGAATGATCAATACCGTTACACCCTTAGCGATCATCTGGGCTCTTGTTCGCTGGAACTGGACAGTGAAGCGCGGATCATCACTCGCGAGACGTATCATCCGTTTGGTACGACGGCCTTCACGCAGAAGGGTGATTCGAGCGAAGAGAGTTATCGCACGTTGCGTTATTCGGGTAAGGAGCGGGATGCGACGGGGCTTTATTACTATGGGTTCAGGTACTACGTGCCGTGGTTACAGCGTTGGATTAACCCTGATCCGGCGGGACGGATCGACGGTTTGAATCTGTATAGAATGGTCAGAAATAATCCGGTTTTGCTCAGAGATGATGAAGGTCTGGTACCTACGAAAGAAGAGATCAACAAGTCGGCATCGCCCTCTCTATTTCAAAGAATGCTGCCAGCCTGGCTGAAAAAAAACAGCGTGATCCAAGAGCGATCATCTACGCACATCGCTGAGACGCAAGTTTACGTGTGGATCCCGCCAAGCGGAGGCGCGGCCACGGCCAATATACTGGTGACCAGACAAACATTCCAAGATGGCAGTAACAGAATTAGTTACGTGGGAGCCAACCCTGATGGTAGTGAGGAACAAAACTCTTCCGTTCATGGATATATAGAGTATGTGGTGCGCGATGACGCTGAGAAACGAGTTGCAGATGTTCATTTGTTTGATGCAAAGCCCGAGGGGAAAGGCTACGGTTCCCTGCTGCTTTTAGAGTTGACGTATGACGCTGAGGAACAGTCGATTCAAAGGGTCGAAGCGAGTGGCGTAGCGATGAGTGCTACAGGTTTCTACTTGTTGGCGGGGTTTCATCCCAGTCGGGAGGGGCACGATACCTTGGAAAGTACGATTCCAGGGCCGATAGATTTTTGGGGGGGGGGGAGCCGACTGATAACCGGCTTGAGCGATGGTCGGATAGCACTATATCTCCCCGAAAGTTCAATGGTTATGTAGGGGCGAACGGTGTGAAACCTATAGATGAGTTTGGCGCAAAATTATATATGGCGCGACACAGTACTGCTACTTGGGAAGGGGAAACCGCACATATAAAGGAGCAGGCAAAACTGTCGACGATAAAGCGGGGATACTTCAAACAAGTTTAATGTTAACCGCAAGGGCCCTGGCGAGTAACTGTGTACAGGCGTTATACAGTCCAAATAAAAAGCCCCCACCCAACCCACTGCGGATAGGGGACGCAATGGGCTGGGCGAGGGCTTCTTGTACGACTGTTTTACTGCGCGATAGTTTTCACCGATACACCACGTTCAACCGGTGTCGAGCGACCGTAGATATCTTCGAAGCGTTCGATGTCGTCCTCGCCCAGGTAACTGCCCGATTGCACTTCAATGATCTCCAACGGGATCTTGCCCGGGTTGCGCAGGCGGTGCACCGAGGCGATCGGGATGTAGGTGGACTGGTTTTCGCAGAGCAGGAACACGTTGTCGTCACAGGTGACTTCGGCGGTGCCGCTGACCACGATCCAGTGTTCGGCGCGGTGGTGGTGCATCTGCAGCGACAGGCACGCGCCCGGCTTGACCGAGATGTGCTTGACCTGGAAACGCCCGCCCATGTCCACCGAGTCGTAGGAGCCCCACGGGCGGTAGACTTCGCAGTGGTTCTGGGTCTCGCTGCGGCCTTGCTCGTTGAGGGTGTTGACCATCTGCTTGACGCCCTGGACCTTGTCCTTGTGGGCAATCATCATCGCGTCCTTGGTTTCCACCACCACGATGTTGTCCAGGCCGATCACCGACACCAGTTTGCCGTTGCCATGCACCATGCAGTTGCGGCTGTCCTGGATCACTACATCGCCTTTGCTCACGTTACCGTTGGCGTCTTTATCGTTGACCGCCCACAGCGACGCCCAGCAGCCCACGTCGCTCCAACCGGCTGCCAGCGGGACTACGCAGGCGCGCTGGGTTTTTTCCATCACGGCGTAGTCGATGGAGTTGTCCGGGCAGCACGCGAACGTGGAGTCGTCAAAGGTCACGGTGTCGGCGGTCTGCTCGCTGCGTTCCAGGGTCAGCACGCAGGTGTCATAGATATCCGGGTCGTGCTTTTTCAGCTCTTCGAGGAAGCGGCTGGCGCGGAACAGGAACATGCCGCTGTTCCAGAAGTAGCCACCGCTTTTGACGAACTCGACCGCACGTTTTTCATCGGGTTTCTCCACGAACTGCTGCACGCGGCTCACGCCTTCAGGCAGCAGCGAGTCGTTGGTGGACTTGATGTAGCCGTAGCCGGTTTCCGGGCGGGTGGCCGGCACGCCGAACAGCACCATCTCGCCACGCTCGGCGGCCACGGTGGCCAGGGCCAGTGCGCGTTGCAGGGCTTTCTGGTCGTCGATCACGTGGTCGGCGGGCAGTACCAGCATCAAATCGTCACGGCCTTCGTTGACCAGCATCATCGCGGTCAGGGCCACGGCCGGCGCAGTGTTGCGGCCGAAGGGTTCCATCAGGATGCGCTGGCAGTCGAGCTTACGTGCGCTCAGTTGCTCGTTGACGATGAAACGGTGATCTTTGTTGCAGACCACGATGGGGGCGTCCATGCCTTCGAACACCAGGCGCTCCAGGGTTTGCTGGAACAAGGTGTGCTCGCCAGTCAGGGCCAGGAACTGCTTGGGGAACTGTTTACGGGAAAGCGGCCAAAGACGTGAGCCGCTACCACCGGAAAGGATTACTGGGATCATGGGTGTGTCTCCTTGAATCGATATGGGTCAGAGCTACGAAGGTTTGTCGTTTCACTCTTGTTTTTGTCTCGGTCCTGAGTTGAGCCCCGGTCAGTGTGGGAGCTGGCTTGCCTGCGATGGCGCCTACAAGACCGCCATCGCAGGCAAGCCAGCTCCCACAAGGGGGCGTGTCAACTCAGGGAAATAGTCAGCGGGTCGACACTGGGCGTTTCACCCACACTGGCGACAGGCTCGAACCAGAACCGGTGACATACAGCACCGCCGCTTCACCGCGTTCCAACGCAACCGGCTTCACATCGCCGACTTTCTTGTCACCGTCATACAACGCCAGGCTCACTTTCACCGGGTTGATCTCACGCTCGCCACGGCCCTTGGCAGCCACCGACTTGACCACATCGGTCTTGCCGTCGGCGGTTTTCAGGGTCAGGGCCTTGTCGCTGAGGTTCTGCACGCGCACCAGGGATTTCTGCTTGTTCTTGAACGGGGGCTCTTCAATCAACTGCGGCTGGCCGCTGCCACTGTTGACCAGGGTGTAGTAGTGGTCGGCAGCCAGTTTGACCGGCAAGGTCTGGCTGCCGACCTTGGCGCTGTAGTCGCCGCCCGGCATGAAGCTGAAGTCGCTGCTGGCCAGTGGCGCAACGTCGCTGAGGTTGGTGCTGCCGACGGTGGCGCTGACTTCCTGGTTGCTGGCGTTGTAGATACGTACAAAGCTGGAGCCTTTTGGTGCAGTCGGGCCGTACAGGGCGGCATCACCGGCAGCGAAGGCCGACAGGGATACGAAGCTCAAGCCTGCTGCGATAGCCAGGGTTTTAGCGAGACGACGAGGAGTAGTAGTGAAAGTCATGTGAGTTACCTCTCTTTCAGTTTTGCGCCCGGTCGGGCGTCTCGGATTTAGATGTGTTGATTGCCATGTTCTGTTGGCGCGAACCGGCTTGTTTAAGCTGCGCAACCCAGGCTGGGTCGGCATCACCGATTTCGTTATTCACGGGCAGATAGCGTTCAGGAAACTCCCAGATCAGCACCTGGGGCGGGCTGTTCTTGAAGTCATCACTTTTGAGATAGCTGAGCATCGGCAGGATCGGGCCATGGCCGTCTTCGGCGTAGCTGACTACGTCGCTGTGCAAGGCTTGCTTGAGTGCACCGACGAAGTTCCAGTTGGGGTTGGCGCTGTAGCTGGTGCCGACCAGTGCCACCGGGGTTTCGCTGTCGCTGAACAGCGCGTCATCACCTTTCTCTTCGGCCAGGTGGGTGACGCGTTTTTCCAGCGGCTCTTTAGGTGGCATCAGGTTTTCGAACAGCGGGTCCAGGGGCAGGAACAAACGCAGGTCGCCTTTATGCGGTTCGGTTTTCTCGGCCTCGGTGACAAAACGCTGCGGCTCGCCGCTCAGTGGGGTCTTGTCGGCAATCGCCTTGGCCAATTGCTTGGCGGCGACTTCGGCACCGTCCGGGGTCCAGTGGGTATCGGTACGCAGGAACACCTGCTTGCCGGCGAGCTTGGCCTGTTGCAGCGGGCCGAGCAGGTCTGGCGCCGGGATGTTGTCTGCCGCCACGCGGGCGTGGAAGTCCTGGTACAGGTTGGCGTGGATGCTCGCCGGTTTCACCTCACCCAAGTGCTCCGGGTACAGGCGTACCTTGGCCGGCACGATCGCCATCACCAGTTGGATGCCCTGGGCCTTGAGCTTCTGGCGTACGCCTTCGACCAGCGCGTAGTTGCCTTGCAGGTTCTGGTCTTCGTTGACGGCGGGGTTGAATTCCTCGTCGCTGTACAACCAGTGATCACGGCCCAGCACCACGCCAGGGCGGCCTTCATTGAACAGCTTGTAGTCCAGCGCTGCCCACAGGTTGGTGCCCAGGCGCTTGATCGGGAACTCGTCGTCGTAGTGAGTCTCGACGGCTTTGGTCCAGCGACCGTTAAGCACCGTGGCATCGGCGTTGGTGCTGAAGCCAAAGAAGCTGCGCAGTGACCAGGCGCCCAGTGCCAGCAGCAGCACCAGGAACAGGCTTATGTAGAGGACGCGTAATGAACGGGTCATGGTCGGCTCCCTCAGAATTGGAAGTAAAGGAACGGCGAGAAACTCTGCGCCGACAGTTTGAGAATCGACGCCACGAACAGCAGCAGCACCGCAGCGCGCATGGCGTAGCGTGGCCAGTCAGCGGTCCAGTAGGCCGGTTGCACGGCAGCGTCACGGCCCACGCTGAAACCGGGCTCGTGGATGCTGCCAGGATTGTCGCCGGGTACGGCCTTGATCAGGCTCGGGTCGGCTGGCTTGGCCTTGTCGGCCGGGCGGTTGGTGTAGAAGTCGCGCAGACCGAAAAACGCCAGCGTTGCGTAGGCCACCACCAGGGTTGCCACTTGCAGGCCGGTAAGGTTGGCGCGGTTGAGTTCCGACAACGACCATTCGCTGAAGCTGAACATCGCACCGTACATACGCCCGGCAACGTGCAGGTTTTCGGCGCGGAAGATCACCCAGCCCATCACCACCAGCAGGAAGGTAAAGGCCCAGCGCAGCACATTGAAACTGCGCGGCGCGGTGTTCAGGCCGATGGCTTTTTCAATCGCCAGCCACATGCCGTGCCAGGCGCCCCACACGATGTAGGTGATGTTGGCGCCGTGCCACAGGCCACCGAGCAGCATGGTCAGGAACAGGTTGCGGTAAGTGGTCAGTGTGCCTTTGCGGTTGCCGCCCAGGGTGATGTACAGGTAGTCACGCAGCCAGGTGGACAGGCTGATGTGCCAGCGCCGCCAGAACTCGGTGATCGACTGACTGATGTAGGGCTGCTTGAAGTTTTCCATGAAGCGGAAACCCATCATCAAGCCCAAGCCAATGGCCATGTCGCTGTAGCCGGAGAAGTCGAAGTACAACTGCGCGGTGTAGGCCAGCGCGCCGAGCCAGGCATCGCCTGTTGTGGGGTTTTGCAGGGCGAAGCAATGGTCGGCCACCACCGCCAGGGTGTCGGCAATAAAGACCTTCTTGATGAAACCCTGCATGAACCGCGTGCAGCCCTCGGAGAATTTATCCAGGGTGTGGGTGCGGTTGTTGAACTGGTCGGCCAGGTCACGAAAGCGCAGCACGGGACCGGCGATCAGGTGCGGGAAGATCGCCACGAACGCCGCAAAGTCGATGAGGTTGCGAGTCGCCGGAGTGTCGCCACGGTACACGTCGATGATGTAGCTGATGGACTCGAAGATGTAGAACGAGATCCCGATCGGCAACAGCACGTGGGTGAGGATGAACGGCTCCAGGCCCGCGGACTTCATCATCACATTGATGCTGTCGACGCCGAAGTTGGCGTACTTGAAGTAGCCGAGGATGCACAGGTCGACCGCCACGCCGAGCAACAGCCAGCGCTGCGCCGGCTTGGTGCGCACACCGGCGGCACCGACCTTGAGGCCGATCCAGTAGTTCCACAGCGTGACGGCCGCGAACAGCGCCAGGAAGTCCACTCGCCACCAGGCGTAGAACACGTAGCTGGCAATCAGCAGCAGCAGGTTGCGATAGCGTTGCCCGCTTAAGTAGTACAAGCCGAGAAAGATCGGCAAGAACAGAAACAGGAACACATTGGACGAGAAAACCATCCCGATCTCTCCATGTTTAACCAACAGTCAAGGGCCGGAGCCCCCCCAAACCCCCCCACGATTTCGGGGGAGGTTGTGATCGTTCCCACGCTCTACGTGGGAATGCCTCTTGTGACGCTGTGCGTCACGCTTTGGGACGCAGAGCGTCCCGTGCTGCATTCCCACGCAGAGCGTGGGAACGATCAGCGACTAGCTGCCTTTGTTGCCTTTTTCATGCGCCGGGTCGTAGACCTTGGTCAGGTCGCCGCCCAGGCGGAAGGTCTTGAACGGTTGCATGCCATGCTTGCGTTCGATCACGTCCGGGGCGCAGGTGTAGAGGGTGCAGAAGGGCTCAAGCCAGGCAAATTTCATGTCTTCCTTGAGGTCCTTCATGTCCTGCTCTTTGCCGTTCTTCTGCTCGAAGATGTCCGGGTCTTTCACCCCGGCCAGCACCTTGTCGCCCAGGCGCTTGAGCGCGCTGTTGTTTTCCTGGCGCAGGTCCACGCCGTTGACCAGGGCAAAGCTGGCGATCATCGACAGCGGCGGCAGGGCGTAGTTGTGGTACGACAGGGCGCGTTGCTGGCGCTTCAATTCGTTCGGCAGGAAGCCCTGGTCATCGACCTGGTTCACGCCGACCTTGTATTCCTTCACCGCCCAATCAAACAGGTCGCGGCGGTTGGTAGCGATGGACGTTGCCATCACCGACCAGGCGGCCCAGTAGGAGTGGTTGTTGGTTTTTTCCAGGGGCAGGTTGTCCCAGTCGCTCACCACCTGGTCGGCCAGCTTGTTGAACCAGGCTTCGATTTGCTGGGCTTCCTGCGGGTGCTTGGCCAGCGGCTGCGACTCGGAGAACTTCAAGCGCACATAGGCCGAGGCCATGCTGCCCAATGCCCATTTGCGCATGGACTTGCCGGTGTGGTTGAAGTCCTTGGACATCAACGCATCGGCCTTGGCCCATGACACCAGCCAGTTCAGGGTGCATTCGAGTTGCTGCGGGCGACCGTCACGCATGAACTGCATCACGCGCTTGCTGGTGTCTTTTTCCAGTTTGGTGATGTCGGCGGTGCTGTCGCGAAAGGCTTTTTCCGACTGCACATTCAGGGTCGAACGGGCCTTGTCTGAGCCTTCGTACTTGCTGCGAAACTGCAATGGCCCGGTGTAGGGCGTTGGCATGCTGTCGCAATCATTCTTGAAGTCGCCGGTCTTGAACGCTTCGATCGGTGCGAAATAGCCCTGGGGCGGGCGCAACGGCGCGGCCGCATTCACGGAGCCGGCAAACACGGCCAGGCCCAGCAGGGTAGGGAGCAATAACTTTTGCATAAGTAACCTCACTTCCCGAGTTGGGCGGTCTGCTGACCACCGCTTGGGAATACGTTGCGTGTGCAAATTTTCGCTTCAACCTTCTGCGCCGCAGCGCCCGCTTCGGGGCCCTGCACTTCCACGGCCAGCAAGTTCTGCGAGGCCCAGTCTTCATCGGTGCGCAGTTCAAAGGCGAAACGCCCGTCTGTATCGGATGTTTCGGGTTTCTCGATCTTGATGTCCTCGTGGCGCCCGTTCATGTACCAGAGGGTGGCTTGCAAGGTTTTCACCGACGGATCGGCGAAGCGGATATCGACCTGATGGTTGGCGTTGCGCAGGTCTTTGTTCGCGCTGTTGACCATCAGTTCGTTTTTGCCCGGTTTGAGCGTGGTGCTGGCCGACATCTGCGCGGTCTTGCCTTCGCAGCCGTTGTCCAGCAGCGCCATCATCTGGCGGTAGATGGTTTCCTGGTCGAGGCGGTACAGCGGCGAGAATTCCCAGATCAGGATCTTCGGTGGGCTCTTCTGGAATTCATCGCTGCCCAGGTACTGCAGCATCGAGCCTTCCAGGCCACCGCCGGGGAAGGCGACGTTGAGGATGTCAGCGCCAATTTCTTCTTCCAGGAAGCCGGCGAAGTTGTAGTTCTTGCCGCTGTGGCTGGTGCCCACCAGGGTGATCTGCGGGTTGCCCGAATCGCCGAACAGGTCGCCGTCACCGGCTTCGCCCTTGGGCTCGGTGGTGAACTGGTCCATGTACTGGATCGCATAGCTGGTGCCGCACAGTTGCCCGGCCATGTTGTGCAGGGTGCCGGTCTTGCCCATGCGGCCCGAGCGCTTGGTCTCGAATTCACGCTTGGGAATCTCGGCATATTCCGGCATCTGCTTGACCTTGGCCGCGACGATTTTCGCGGTGCGCTGGGCGCCGTACGGGGTCCAGTGCTGGTCGCCACGGAAGTAGAAATCGTGGGCCGGCAACTCATCCGGCAGTTGCTCGTTGGTCAGCGGCGACAGGTCTGGCACCACGTAGCCCATCTTGGCGAAACGCCCGAGCATGGTTTTGTAGTTGGTCAGGGCCTTGTCGAAATCGTACTTGGCCTTTTCCTCAGGGTTGAGCTTGTTGCGGTTCACCAGGCCACGGGTCGGCTGGTAGACCACCACCAGTTCCACGCCCTTGCTCTTGAACGCATCGTGCAACTGCTGCATGCGCTTGTAGCCGGCCGGGGTGGTGTCGAACTCGGTGCGCAGGTCTTCCTGGGTACGGAACAGCCAGTCGCCCTGGGCTTGCACCAGGGTGGTGAAGTTCTGCTGGTAGCGCGTGGTGTAGTTCTTGGCGTCATGGGCGGCCGGGCACAGGCTGCAGCACGGTTCGGCGGTGAAGGTCGGAGCTTTGACTTCATCGGCGCGTACGCCCTGGCTGGCCGCCAGCAGGCCGAGGGTCAGACCCGAGAGGCTCAGCAGTTTGATCATGTGTGGGTGCATAAGGGTCATCCTCAGTCCTGCAATTCGGTCTGGCGTTCGACGGGGTCGATCAGCACGGCTTTCTGCTGGCGCACCAGCAGGTCGAGAATTTCTTCCTGGCGGTCACCCAGGATGCCGGAGAAGCTGATACCGCTGGATTTGGTCGGCGCCAGCATCGACACGCGATACAGCTCGATACTCAACGGCGAGTCGATAGACAGCGGCCCGCTGCCGTTACCCGCCAGTTCACCGCCAACCACGATCAGCGAGACCTTGGCATCGAACGGGTCGAGGGCGATGTCGCGGTCGGTGTCGGTCAAGTCCTTGATGTGGCCGTACACGCCGGTCAGGCCGTTGGCCATCGAGGTGTTTTCGTAGAGCTTGATGTTCACGCTGTTACGCACGCGGATCCCGTGGCGACGGTTGCTGATCACCTTGTTGCCCCACAGCAGGTTGTCGCCGCTCTCATAGAGGGTGATGCCGTCGGTGTGGTTGCGGTAGATCTCGTTGTCGGCGATCAGGTTGTTCACGCTGTTACGGTCGATCACCAGGCCCGAAAGCTTGTTGTCATAGCTGCGGTTGTTGAAGATGAAGCTGTCGTTCACTTCCCGAGAAATGATGATGCCGTGCTTCTTCTTGGTGCCGTACACGGTGTTGTCCGCGATGATCAGGCCGTGGGAGCGGTCATGGGGGTCAATGCCGTAGACGATGTTGTCTTTGTAGGTATTGCCCTTGATCACAAAGCCTGTGGTCTCGTAGCAGTAGAAGCCGTACCACATGTCCGAGAACTCGGAGTCGATGATCCAACCGGTCGGCTCGGGGCGCTTGAGCACCTTGGCCATGTTCGGCGTGTACTGGGAAATACTCACCCCGTACGACTTACTGTTGGCGTAGCCGAAGCTGGCCATCTTGGTCTTGGAGATATAGGTCTCGGTGCCGCCCCAGGCCAGCAGGAACGGGCGGAACTCCTTGGGCGACTTGAACAGCGCCGGGCCGTTGGCTTTTTCATCCCAACCGGTGACCTTGGTATCGCGCACGAACAGCTGGCCGTCATTGATCAAAAATGAGCCGGCTTGCTGGGACAGGCGCAGTTCCTGGGTGTTTTTGTCGATATCGAGGATGCCTTTACGGCCCACCACGATCGGCAACTTGGCCAGGAACACGCCCGGCGACGTTTCGCTGAAGTACTGCTTGGGCACCTTGCCCAGCAGGTCCTTGAGGTTCATGTAGCCGTCGTCGACGAAGATCGCCTGGGGAATGCCGTGTTGGCGCACTACCCATTCGGCCATCTTGTTATCGCCGCCGATAAAGTCCTTGAGCGCGTCTTCCTGCATCATGCGGCGGATGCTGATTTTGCCCGCCTTGGTCTTGACGATTTTCTTTTCCATCGCCTGCGCGGTGTAGCCCGACAGGTCGGGCAGCGCCGGCTTGGCCATTTCCAGCGGCGCGGTGGGCGGGCTGGAGATGGTGTAGGTTTTGGCCTGTTGCAGTTCCTTGGCGATGATCGGCGCCTTGGCCGCCGTATCGGCAAACGCTGTGGCGCTGGCCATCAGCATTGCCGCGACGAGTAGGCTTTGAGCATTCATGGCGCAGGCTCCCATCAGAATTTCCAGACCACGTCGACAAACGCGCGGTGCATGTAGGAGTCGACCTGGCTGCCATAGGCATCGCCGGGCTTGAACACACCGGCACGCAAACGCACCAGGGCTGAAGGCTCGTCGATCGACTGGCTCAGCGCGGCTGGCAGCAAGCCTTTCTTGAAGTACTTGGTGACCACCAGGTCCATTTCTTGGCCGAGGTCTTTCTTGCCGTCTTCCAACGGCAGGGAGGTGCTGGAGAGGATCGCGCCGGTGACGTCATCGGTGTTGTTCTGCACCGCGTCGATACCGTTGCTGCCCACCGGCTTGTTGCCGTCTACGCGCCAGAACTTGTGGTACACCAGGCTGGCGTCATAGTCCTCGCGCAGTTGCCAGGAACCGAACAGGCTCATGGACTGCATGTTGTTCATCTCGCCGCGAAACGCTTCACCGAAGCGATGCACGCGGGACTGGGTGCCGGTCCAGTTCGAACGGTTGCTTTGCAGGCCGTTCTGTTCGTACTCGGCACTGGCGCGCGAGTACGCGGCACCCACTTGCCACTGCGGATCCAGGCGCAGGCGCACGCCGATATCGGTGGCCCAGCCGCTCAGGTCATCGCTGCGCTTGGCGCTGGTGGGGCGTGTGCCGTCGGCGTTCAAGGCGTTGACCTTGTCGCGGTCGCCGCGCATGCCGGTGATGCTTGCCCAGTAGTTGACGGTGTTGGTGTTGCGCCAGTTGTAGGCGTCGCTGTTGGCTTCGATGCCCAGCCAGGTCAGGTCGCCGTTTTCGCGCTTGTCCAACGGGTCGTTGGCGACACCCGGTTCGGCGTAGTCGAGCTTGCCGTCGTCATGGGTGTGGTGGCCGCGCACACCGATCCACTGGCCCGGCGTCCACTGGTAGGCAGCGTCGGCGTAGAAGTGCTGGCGGTCCTTGTCGACCGGCGACAGTTCCTTGAGGTCGGTGCGGTATTCGCTGAAACGTTCGGCAGCGCCGACATTGGCCTTGAGCAAGGTGGTGTCAAAGGTCCAATTCAGCGCTTCGATGTTGGTGTCGCGCCATTGGCCGTCGTCATTGCGCAGGCGCTGGCGGCCGAACTTGAGGATCTCGCCGGGGTAGGGCGTGAAGCCGCTGTAGCCGACCCAGAACTCACGCAGGGCCAGATAGTTTTTCTTGGCCTTGCGGTCGTCGTTGCTCGACTGCTGCTCGGTGGTGTCATCGGCCGACTGTTGCAGGGTGTCGGTCTCGATGATATCGCTGGAAACCACTGTCTGGCCCATGGCGTAGGCGCTCCATGCGCCGCTTTCGCCGTAGATCCAGGGGCGCAGGTCGAGGCCGATGCCGTTGACGTCGCCGCCTTTCTGGGTGCCGAGGTCGCGGTCATCTTCAGACTGCGCGGTGGCTTTGACTTCCAGGCCGAAGTTCTTGGCTTCGGTGAGCGCGGCCAGGGTCGGGCACGACCACAGCAGGGCGAAGGTCAGGCCGATACCGGCCTTGACGAATGGGTTGAGCTTCATAGGGATTCCTCGCCGTCTTCTTCTTGCAGGGCGTGCAGTTGCAGCGTGCTTTGGGCCAGGGTGCCGCGGGCGGCCAGTTCCTGTTGCACCAGGCGTTGGCCTTCGGCGCGTTGCTCAGGCGTCAGCGGCGCTTCGAGCTGGGTGGCCAGGTCATTGGCCTCTGGCGTGTCCTGGGCCTTGGCCAGTTGGCTGAAGACATAGGCGTTCAACGGGTCGGGCTTGGTGCCCTTGCCTTGGGAAAACAGTTGGGCAATGGCGAAGTCGGCGCTGTTCTGGCCGTTGCGCGCTGCGGTCAGCAGGTGGTCGAGGGCTTTTTGCGGGTAGACCTTGCCCAGGTAGCCACGGCGGTAAATCTGGCCGAGGTAGTAATCGGCGGCCACTTCACGGCCCACGGCTTTCTCGAAATGCGCCTCGGCAGCCTTGGCATCGGCCGGCACCCACTTGCCTTCGTAGTAGAGCTTGCCCAGCAGCAATTCGGCGCGTGGCTGGTCGGCGGCACGGCCGTTGTCGAGGTACTTCATCATCTGGTCGACATCGCCCAGTTCGGGGAAGTCGTAGAGCAGTTGCGCCAGGCTGACCCAGGACGCCGGGTAGCCAGGGGCGATTTTTTCCAGCAGGGCCTGGGCAGTTTTTTCGTCCGGGGTACCGAGGGTGGCATCGCCGAGTACGCGGGCCACGCTGTCGACGCGCTGCGCAGTCACGGTGCCACGGCTTACGCCTGCTTCCATTTGCTTGAGCAGTTCGGCCTGTTGTTCCGGCTGCTGTTTTTTCTGATAGACCGTGGCCAGCTCCACGTAGCAGATATCCGTGGTGGTCAGCGCGGCTTTGCAGATGCGCTCCACATCATCCAGGTGCTGATCGTAGGTACCCTGGGTGCGATACAGCAGCACTTGGGCCAGGCCGGCCTCCGGGTAACCCGCCGCCTGCCATTGGCTGATCTGCTGTTGGGCATTCACGTTGGGAAAGCTGTGGGGGTATTGCAGGTACAGCATTGCCAGCGGGATCAAGGTATTGCCTTCACCATTGGCAAAGGCTTTTTTCAGCAGGCTTTCGGCTTCATGGTGTTCGGCCTCAGTGGCGCCGGGCTTGGCCGCCAACAGGCGACCCAGGCGTGCCTGGGCACGCGGCGAGGTGTCTGCCGCCGCACGGTAGGTGGCTTCGGCCTGTTTGATTTGCGCCGGGTCGCGGGTGCCGACCTGGATATCGGCCAGGCCCACCTGGGCCTCGCTGTAGCCCAGGTCTGCCAGTTGCTGGTAATTCTGCTGCGCGGTGACGGTGTCGCCGCGCTTGAGGGCTTCGTTGGCCAGGCGCTGGTCGGGCAGGCCGGCGCAACCGGCCAGGCTGATTGCTAGGGCGATCAACGCTACCGAACCAATGTGGGCACTGCCTTTGTGGCGAGGGAGCTTGCTCCCGCTGGAGGGCCGCGCGGCCCCCACAACCCGCCCCCGCCCCGGCCTCGATCCGGAGGAAGCCCCCCCTCCCCACTCACACCCCCCCCCCACCGCGTGGGGGTG
>NZ_WJZD01000045.1:0-41648 GCF_021609665.1 Pseudomonas sp. PA-1-3F
GGGCCTGTCGCCATTGCAGGCGACTCTGGTGGTCGTCGTTATCACGGTGGCGGCGCTGTTGAAAGCCGCACCGCATTTGTTGCCTTATGGCAGCAAAAGCTCGGGACCGGCATTTGCAGTGCCCCATGGCGTGGTGTTGTTTATCGGTTGCCTGTGTTTCATCGTATTCCTGGCTGAAGGTGCCGTGCTGGATTGGAGTGCTGTGTTCCTCAGCGCCGAGCGCGGCCTGGATGAGGCTTACGCCGGCCTGGGGTACGCGGCATTTGCCTTGACCATGACTGCTGGACGCCTGACCGGCGATGCCATTGTTCGACGCCTGGGGCCCACTCGCGTAATCGTGATCGGTGGCGCGCTGGCCTGTGCCGGCTTGCTCCTCGCGACCCTATTGCCAGCGTGGGAAACGGCGCTGCTCGGCTACGCGCTGGTGGGTGCAGGGTGTTCGAATATCGTACCGGTACTGTATACCGCCGTGGGTAAGCAAACGGTGATGCCAGAGCATATCGCAGTGCCTGCCATCACCACATTGGGCTACGCCGGGATTCTCGCCGGCCCCGCCATGATTGGCTTTATCGCCCATGGCAGCAGCTTGAGTACTGCGTTCATCCTGATCGCGGTATTGCTGGCGGCAGTAGCCATCAGTGGAAAAATCCTCAAGGTATGAGTCCAAGCTTCAACGCGCTTTGCGAGCATCGTCCTGCTCCCGCCAACGTTCGAGGCTTTTGTTGCTGAGCCAACCGTCCTTGTGAGGCGGGCCAAACAGTCGTGTGCCATTGGCTCGCTGTAATGACGACAGCAAACCCGGACGGTCAAGAATATTCTTCGCTGTGTAGACACTGAGCTCGCTGTATTGGGACCTGGGCATGCCTGTAGACGTATCCAGCACAGGCGCGCCGTGTGGATCTACCTCATACGGGTCTTGCATAACCGACCGAAGCTTGGCTATTTCAACGTACTGATGCGTTTCAAAGAGATAGGTTCGATCCATGGTCTCGTCTCGCAGATGCGCAAACTGGCTTTGCAGCGCCTCCACCACCCGTGCATTGCTTTGGGCATGAAACGGATCCTGGCTGAAAACACTTGGAGAGCTGTTGCCCTGCAAGGTCTGGGCAGCCGCACTGAGGCTGTCACGTGTGATATCGCCATCACGGCTGAAGATAGCGTCGCTTAGCCGAGGGCGTTTGAGAATTTCTCTGACGACCTGGATCGCGTTGTCCAACACCTCGTTTTCACCCGTCGGTTGAGCAGCGATCCGCTTCAAGGACGTCCAAGTCAAGCGCCCGTCATTCAGAAACGGGTGCACCGCGCCGAAGGATTTTTCCAAGGCCTTTGCCAACTGGCTATCCTTTGTAGTTGCACTTGGCAGGGAACCACTGGCCCGCTCAACAGGGGAGTTCTGCAAGTCTCGATAGCGCAGAGCGGATAAGGTCCCACGCAAGAGAAAGGGTTTGTGCGAGCCTCCAGCCGAGGGCGCGGATGGGGCTTCATACCAGGTTTCAGATTGGCAGACCGGTGGTGGAGTGGTTGATTGTGCGGCCAGCCTGTCGGGAGGAAGCGGCCGGGCGGAAGGTACTGCACCCTTAATTGTCATGGGTTTTCTCCAACTCTTTTCAGATGCATATCCGCTGGGTGGTCTGTGCCGTGATGGACAAAATCAACGAATAGACTCTCCTCAGGCAGGTACCTCATGTGTGGTTGGATGGGCTCGACAGTTCCGAGTAAAAGGCTAATACCAATGACAATATGTAAAACCGTGGTCAACCACCCTCATCCAGCTTTCGCCTACGCCACCAGCCTGCCAGGCTGTTGATCAAGCCGGTGTCTTTCAATGAATCGCCACCGGCCCCCGGCGTCTGCAACTCCGCCAGCAGGCCCCGGTAAAAATCATCCGAAACGGGCGCCTGGAATTTGCGCTCGCCGGCATACGCCTTCATGCGCCGCGCCTCGGCCTCATATTCGGTCGACTCAAAGGGAAGACTTTGCGACGCTGCGCACTCCTCTGGCATTGCCAGACTCGCTTGCTGGGTGTTGCGCAAAAGCTCGAGAGGGCCAGGTTTGGGGGAATTAAACGAGGTTGAAGTCATATGTTTCCCTCATTCGAAAGCTGAAAAACGGCATGCCAAATCACTACCGCAGGTACCACCTATGTGGCAACCGGGAATAATTCGTTCCTTGAAACATATAAAACTGGCGCCACCTCAAAAAGGTGGCGCCGCAAGAGTGGTCAGCGGGACAACGAGTACAGCCCTCTACGGCTGATCTTCCCATCGCCGTCTTTACTGAGGTGGTTATCCATTTTTTCGAGCACGTCACTGCGCGTGAGTATTTCCTGGGATAACTGAATCAGATGGTCCTTGGCTGCATCGCCAGTGAGCGGCTTGCGCGCCCACTCTTTCAGTTCGCTGATTTTCAGGCTTGAGCCCCCGCTCCTTTTCTTCAACTCGTCGAAATGATCAAGCAGCTCACCGGCCAGTTCCTTGTCAGTCTTGTACTTGAAGTAGTTCTCTCCTTTGATCACCATATTCAGTTTTTGCCGGTCGATAAGACCATCCAGGGCGCCGGTGGAACTGTGCCTATCCATCGCTGCCATCAGTTCCGGACGTCGTAGCAGCTCATTGGCCAGGCGGATGTTCTCGTTCATGGCGGGGTTAGGCGACCACCCTCTTTTCGCCATCGCAAGAATGCTGTCAACGCTGACGTAGCCAGGCTTCTTCGGGTCTCTGAAGGCATTGAAGTTGTCGAGCAGTTGTTGGGCCAACTCTTCGCGGTTCTTCAACGCGTACTGCGGATCCGGCCTGCCGGGGGCGGGCGGATACGGTCGACCTGCGGTGGGGTCCGGTCGTGGTGGAGGATTGCTCTCAATCGGATTCGGTCTGGGGGGCGGGTTGCTGCAACCTGGGTTCGGCCTTGGCGGCCGATGTTCACAACCAGGATGCGTGGGCGGCCGATGTCCGCTGAAGCAATGACCGACCCACTGCTTGAATTGGCTCAGCAAACTCTGCGCCCCCTGCGGGCTGTGGTGACGCCCATGCGCGTCAGCCGCGGTGGTCGGCGCCTGAGGACTACCAAATACCGGCCCATCCTTGTTCTCCCTGGATTGGAAATTAACATGGGCAGCATTCTGGCCATTGAAAGAACGCGCAGCCGCAGCCTCGTTAGCGACTTTAATGTCGACCTTGGCCGGTGGAAGGTCAGACGTTGCTGAAGCAGAGACGGGTGTATCCAACATCGATACCGACATAAGTTTCTCCATGACAGTGGGCGATTTTCAGCTTGTCGCTCCAACGCAATGTCGAAGCCCACCAGCTTTCCCATGTGTGGTTTTGCGTCGGAATCAGTTCCTGATCCAGCAACAATATGTGATCAAGGTGTAGGAAACAGCTTGGACAGCGGCGATCTTCTCGCGATGAATGGGCGATGCCCCTGGCCCAGGCCAAAAAAAATCGCGACCGTTGTGATCGCGATTTTTCTTCATCGGTTAAAGCTCAAAACCCTACGCTTGCCTGTAGGAAGAACGTGCGAGGCTCACCCAGGTACAACCCTGCATTGTTGTCGCTAGAGCGTGTGTAATGCTGCTGGTCGAAGACATTCTTCACGCCCACGCCCAGTTTCAGGTTCGACAGTTGCGCACCAAAGTCGTAGCCGCTGCGCAGGTTGACCGAGACATACCCGGGGATATCACCGTATTGGCCATCAGCAGTGCCTTGGGTGATATAGGTGGTGCCGGTGCCGGGCGCACGCTGGCCGGACTGGGCATAGACGTCCAGGTTGTGGGTCCAGTGGTTGACGTCGTAACGCAGGCCCAGGGTCGCCACTTGGCGGGAATACAGTGGCAGGTCATGGCCCTTGAACGGCACATCACCTTCGGAGGTGGCCTTGGTGTAGGTGAATCCCGCGTTGGCGGTCAGGCCGTCGAGGCGCGGGTCGAGGTTGGACAGGTCGTAATGGGCGGATGCTTCGATGCCGCTGTGCTTGGTGGCGCCGAGGTTGGTCCAGCCCACGTCATTGCTGACGTATTGCAGTTCATCCGAGAAGTCGATGTAGAACAGCGTCACTTCGCCGCCCCAGACGCTGTCGTTGTAGCGCGTACCGACCTCGTAGGTCTTGGCCTTTTCCGGGTTCAGGCCGTTGGCCGTCTGGTCGCCGGTACCGCCCTGGCCGAGTTGGAAATACTGCAGGCTGCCGAAGGAGGTTTCGTAGTTGGCGAACAGTTTCCAGGCGTCAGACACGTGGTACATCACGCTCAGCGCCGGCAGCGGTTCGTTGTTGTGGACCTCGCGGCGTTTTTCCTCGGTAAGCTTGCCGTTCAGGGCAACGACCGGGCGGTCATGCCATTCGGTACGGATATCTTCAAAGCGAATGCCCGGGGTGATGGTCCATTTGCCAATATCGATTTTGTTATCGATATAGAAGGCGTTGGCTTCAGTGCCCCCCGTGCGGTCCTGATACACGTGACCGTCGCTCTGCCCGCCCGGCGTCGGTACGTTGTTGACCAGGTTCAGGCTGGTGGCCTCCTCGTGCATGCCTTCTTTGAGGTAGCGATACCCCACACTGACTTCCTGGGTACTGGGCCCCAGGTCAAACACATGGGACACACGCGGCTCGATGCCGAAGGTGTAGTAGGTGCGCGGGTAGGAGCTGAGGGTCTTGAGATCGCGGTTGGCAATGTTGCTGCCACGGAAACTGTCGGAATAGTAAGTCAGCACTTCGGCCTGGGTGCGGTCGTCGATCTGGCGGATGTACTTGAACGACACGTCCTTGCGGCGCCCGCTGAAGTTGTCCCAGTCACGCACCGATTGGTACGGGTTGGCATCGAACTGCTTCTGGGTCAGGCCGCCGGGCATATCGGCGCTGGCATCGTAATAGTGGAAGTTCAGCGAGAAATCGTCTTGATCGGTCGGCGCCCAGTGGGTTTTGAAGATCACATCATCGATGTCGTTGCCGTTGTTGCTGTTGCGGTAACCGTTACCGTTGACCCCGGAGTACAGCAGCGCGGCGCCGATACCGTTGTCGGCAGTGCCGCCGATAAAGGCATTCTCTACATGCTTCCAGCCACCGTGGGCAGACGTTTGCAGGGTGGTGCCGACTTCACCGGAGAAGTCTTGCGGGATCGTACGGGTCACGAAGTTGATCACGCCGCCGACGTTCTGTGGCCCATAACGCACCGAACCCGCACCGCGGACAACGTCGATACTTTCCAGGTTACCGGCAGAAATCGGCGCCATCGACAGCTGTGGCTGGCCATAGGGAGCGAACGCAGCCGGTACGCCGTCAATCAGCACGGTGGAGCGCGGTGACAGGCGCGAGGTCAGGCCGCGTACGCCGACGTTGAGGGAAATATCACTGCCACCGGTGCCGTTGGATTCCTGCACTTGCACGCCAGGCACGCGGCGCAGGACGTCACCGATGTTCATCGCGCCCTGCTCAACCATGGCTTCGCGTCGAATGACGGTGCGTGCGCCGGGATGGTTCTGCACCACTTCGGCATCGGCGTCGGCAAGCCAGTCGCCCACCACCTTGATATCGGTGACCCCCAGTTCCAGCGGTGAGCCCGCTTCACCGGTGCCGCGGCTCACCGGACGCAAGGTCACGGAGCCGGCGTCAATCTGGTAATCCAGGCCACTGCCTTGCAGTAATTGCCGCAGGGCTTGTTCGGGCGAGAGATTGCCATCGACCGCAGGAGCTTGCTTGCCAGCAACCATATCGGGGCTGAAGAACACTTGCAGCGAGGTCTGCTGGCCCAATTGGCTCAAGGCTGCGCCGAGGGATTGCGCACGAATGTGGATCCCCTCGGCAGCCTGTGCGGTACTGATGGCAACGGCCAGGGCCAAGGGCGCCCAGCGGGAAATTTTATTGTTGTGGGGGGCAAGTTTTTTCACGTCGAACCTAGTCCTGTGATCGCAAGCATGCGCGTCCGTTAATGCAAACCAGTTGCAGTTGCAGGAGAAGACGAAGAACTCGAAAAAAACCTGAATGTCAGCGCGAAATAATTTCCTGGCTACCGTCCGGCAAAGTGCGCAAGGCGACCGGCAGAATGTGGGGCAAGGCCTTGAGCAAGGCATCGGTATCGCTGGAGTTGAAGACACTGGTCAAGCGCAGATTGCCCACCGCTGCCGTACTGACACGCAGCGGTTGCTCGCGGTAGCGCGACACTTCCCGCGCCACGTCGACCAAGGTGGCGTTGTTGAACACCAGTTTACCGTTGCGCCACGCGGTCAGTTCTTCAGGGTTCACCGCGTAGGCCGCCGCCACTTGGCCTTGGGGATCGACATGGGTGCCACGCCCGGCGGTGAGCGTGACGATGTGATCGGATGCCCGGCCCTGCACCTTGACCGTGCCGGCTTCGACCGCCACGCGGGTCTGGTCCGCCTCCCGACGTACATCGAAGCGCGTGCCGGTGACAGTCACCTGCCCTGCGCCGGCTGCGACCACAAACGGGCGCCCGGCGTCATGCTGCACGCTGAACATCGCCTCGCCCTGCTTGAGCTCTACGCCCCGACGGCCCTTTTCGTAATGAACCGCGACCACGCTGCGGCTGTTGAGGTCCATCACGGAACCGTCAGGCAAGGTCACCTGACGATGCTCGCCTAACCGCGTGCTGAATTCGGCATTGTAGGGCTTTGGCTGCCCCAGACCGCGGTACGCACCCAGCCCCACTGCAATGGCGACCACACTGGCGGCCACGGCATAACGCATCAGCGCACGCCGTCCAAGGCGCTCGGTCGGCGCATCGCCCAGCGCCTGCAAGCGGGCCTTGGGCAGCAAATCCGTCGCACTCCATAGCCCTTGCAGCACATCGATTTCGTACTGATGCGCGGGCTGCGACCTGCGCCAGGCATCGAAACGTTGGCGTTCCTGGGCGCTCAATGGGCCGTCTTGCAGGCGTATAAACCACTGCGCGGCCTCATCACGGACACGGTTATCCATCGTGGAAGATCCTGTTTCAAAGCCGATCATGGCGCGCTCGCATCCAGACGATCACGCAGATGCCGCAGGGTGCGGATCATATACTTTTCCACCATGTTTTTAGACAGCCCCAGGCGTGTGGCGATTTCCTGCTGGGTGAGCCCTTCGATCTTTTGCCAGATGAAAATCCTGCGACAGTTGAGCGGCAACTCGGCCAGCGCCCGCTCGATGGCGTCGGCCAACTGGATCGCGTGCATGTAATGCTCCGGGTCGCTACTGTGAGGCGTGCTGTGATCAGCCGCCTGCAGCGTCAACGCCTCGCGGCGGTCTTCGCGGCGGTAGGCATCCACCGCAATATTGCGCGCGGTTTGATGCAGGTAGGCGCGTGGCTGCGCCACCCCGCAGGCAGCGGACTCAAGCACCCGCACGAAGGTGTCGTGCGCCAGGTCTTCGGCTTGCTGACGGTTTCTCAGGCGGCGTGTCCAGGTGCCGATCAACTCTTCGTAGTGCTCGAAAAAGCCTGTTCTGCGGGGCGGCTGAGGAGTCATCGCGTGAGCACTGGGGAGGCGGGGCGTGAATAGTAATGCTTCCTATTAAGTGGGGCAATTGCTGCTCATCGCCGACCCACTATTTGTTTGAAATGACCTCACTCATGTATTGATGCAAATCGCGAAAGTCTTTAACGCTCCAGGCATGTGGCGCGATCTTTACGCCATTGTCTTGCAGCGTCTTGGGGATCAGGTTGCCATTGGGGCGAAGGATGACCGAGGAGACGATAACGCCCGGATAATCATGGAGTCGTTTCTTGAAGGTGGCAGTTGTCAGGTCGGGGGTTGGCGGATTACTTTTTTTTGCCAATGGCCCCGTGCCTTTGATATCGGGCCCGTGGCACACAGCACAGCGCTGTAGATACAGCGTTTTACCATTGCTGTTTTCCGCGACGCACAAGGCTGTCTGAGCCAGTGATAAAGCGGCCACTACGCCGCTGAGTAATAGTTTCATCCATCGGGTATCGGCCCACGCATGCATTCCATCGCTTCCTGTATTGCCCTTTGTTTTCAGCATCATACGATAAAGTCGCGCTTTGCCCGAGTTGGGCGTAAGCGCCAGGGGGTGAACTTCCGCTCGCCGCCGCCAGTCAGCAAGAAGGACTCTCATAAAACGGTGGGTGGGCGATGCAGATTTCCTTGCAGCAACAAGTGGCCCTGGTCACCGGGGCCAGTTCCGGCATTGGCGCGGGCGCGGCCAAAGCCCTGGCCGCAGCAGGCGCGGCGGTGGTGCTTAACTACAACTCCCAGGCGGCACCGGCTGAGGCTCTCGCCGCGCAGATCAATGCCAACGGCGGCCGAGCGCTTGCGATTGGCGGCGATGTGTCCAAGGAGGCCGATGTCGAACGCCTGTTCGCGCAAACCCTCGACGCCTTCGGCCATCTGGATATTCTGGTGGCTAACTCCGGCCTGCAAAAAGATGCCAATCTGGTCGACATGACCCTTGAGGATTGGAACACGGTGATTGGCGTCAACCTCACCGGGCAGTTCCTGTGCGCGCGGGCGGCGGTGCGTATCTTCAATCGCCAGGGCGTTCGCGATGGTGTGTCACGGGCCGCCGGCAAAATCATCCATATGAGTTCGGTGCATCAAGTCATCCCCTGGGCCGGGCATGTGAATTACGCCGCGTCCAAGGGCGGCGTGGAGATGCTGATGCGCACCCTCGCCCAGGAAGTCAGCGAACAGCGCATCCGTATCAATGGCATTGCGCCTGGGGCGATTCGCACGGCGATCAACCGCGCAGCCACTGAAGGCGCTGCAGAAAAAGAGCTGCTCAAATTGATTCCTTATGGTCGTGTCGGTGACGTCGAAGACGTGGCCAATGCGGTGGTGTGGCTGGCCAGCGATGCCTCTGATTATGTGGTTGGCAGCACCTTGTTCATCGATGGCGGTATGAGCCTCTACCCGGAGTTCCGTGGCAATGGTTGATTTCAAGAACGAACCTCAAAGCGCCATCGATGCCCACGGGATCATCGGCGACATGCGCAGCGCGGCACTGGTGAACGACCGCGGCAGCATCGACTTCTTCTGCTGGCCGGAATTCGACAGCCCTTCGGTGTTTTGCGCACTGCTCGACACGCCCGAGGCCGGCACGTTCCAGCTTACCCCGGACCTGCCCAACGCCCGCCGCGAGCAGATCTACCTGCCCGACACCAATGTGCTGCAGACTCGCTGGCTGAGCGATGAAGCGGTGGTGGAGATCACCGACCTGCTGACGGTCAGCGAAAACGTCGATGAACTGCCCTTGCTGATCAGGCGGGTACGGGTGGTCAGTGGCAAGGCGACTATCCACCTGAGCTGCGCCGTGCGCCACGACTATGCCCGGGCCCCCACCGAGGCGAAGGCCGAGGCTGCCAGCGTGGTGTTCACCGCCAGCGGCCAGCCCGGCCTGCGCCTGATTGGCAGTCAGCCGCTGACCCTCCAAGGCAACACCGCCATCGCCACCTTTACCCTCGCCCAGGATGAAGGCGCCGAATTTGTCCTCGGTGGCCAGGAGGATGCGCGCGTCACCAACGACTGTACCGACCTCTACCTGGAGCGCACCTTGAAGTTCTGGCGCGGTTGGATCAGCCAGTCCAACTATCGCGGGCGCTGGCGCGAGATGGTCAACCGCTCGGCCCTGGCGCTGAAACTCCTGACCTCGCGCAAACACGGCGCCATCATCGCCGCGGCCACTTTCGGGCTGCCGGAAACGCCCGGCGGCGAACGCAACTGGGACTACCGCTATACCTGGATCCGCGATGCCTCGTTCACCGTCTATGCGTTCATGCGCCTGGGTTTCGTCGAGGAAGCAAACGCCTATATGCGCTGGCTCAGGGGCCGGGTCAGCGACTGCTGCGGCCAGCCGACCAAGATCAACATCCTGTACGGCATCGACGGTCGCCAGGAACTGCCGGAAACCACCCTCGACCACTTGAGCGGCCACGGCGGCGCCCAACCGGTGCGGGTGGGCAACGAAGCGTTCGACCAGGTCCAGCTGGATATCTACGGCGAACTGATGGACGCGGTTTACCTGGTGAACAAGTACGGCGAAGCCATCT
Source organism: Pseudomonas sp. PA-1-3F (assembly GCF_021609665.1). NCBI lineage: Bacteria > Pseudomonadati > Pseudomonadota > Gammaproteobacteria > Pseudomonadales > Pseudomonadaceae > Pseudomonas > Pseudomonas sp. PA-1-3F. The sequence goes on from NZ_WJZD01000045.1 coordinate 9,992, forward strand.
CCCACCAAGGTTGGAAACACACGGTGGAAGTGGTCGACCAAGTGTGTGAGATCTGGAACCACAAAGACGTGGGCATCTGGGAAATGCGCGGTGAGCAGCACCATTTCCTGCACTCACGCCTGATGTGCTGGGTGGCCCTGGACCGTGCCATTCGCCTGGCCTCCAAACGTTCGCTGCCGGCCCCGTTCGCACGCTGGGACCAGACGCGCCAGGCGATCTACGCCGACATCTGGACTAACTTCTGGAACGAAGAGCGCGGGCATTTTGTGCAGCATATCGGCAGCACCGCCCTCGACGGTTCGATGCTGCTGATGCCGCTGGTGCGCTTTGTTGCCGCCACGGACCCGCGCTGGCTCACGACACTGGAAGCGATCCAGAAAAGCCTGGTGCGCGACGGCATGGTCTACCGCTACCGCAATGACGATAGCCAGATCGATGGGCTGCAAGGCGTCGAAGGCGCGTTTGCCGCCTGTTCGTTCTGGTACGTCGAATGCCTGGCGCGCGCCGGGCAAGTTGAAAAGGCCCATCTGGAATTCGAACAGTTGCTGCGTTACGCCAACCCGCTGGGGTTGTACGCCGAAGAGTTCGACAGCCAGGCCCGGCACCTGGGCAACACGCCCCAGGCCTTGAGCCACTTGGCATTGATCAGCGCGGCAACGTTCCTGGACCGCAAACTCAGCGGGGAGAAAACCGTATGGCAACCCTGACGTCCCCCGCCCCACTGCTGTATGTGCGCACAACCCTGCTTGATGTGGCGTACGAAACCCACGGCCCCGTCGATGGCGAACCGGTGATCCTGTTGCATGGTTTCCCTTACGACCCCCGGGGCTATGACGACATCGCACCGGTGCTGGCTGAACGTGGTTATCGGGTGTTGGTCCCGTATTTACGCGGTTATGGCCCGACGCGATTTATCAACACGCAAGTGATGCGCTCTGGCCAACAGGCAGCGCTGGCCAAGGACTTGCTCGACTTCATGGATGCATTGTCGATCCCGCAAGCCACACTCGCCGGCTTTGACTGGGGTGGGCGCGCCGCCTGTATTGTCGCGGCGTTATGGCCGCAGCGGGTGCGCGGCCTGGTGACCGGCGATGGCTACAACATCCAGGCCATCAGCCAGTCGCTCAAGCCCAGGCCACCTGAGACAGAGCACCGGCTCTGGTATCAGTATTACTTTCACACCCAGCGCGGGGTCGACGGGTTGACGGCCAATCGGCGTGAACTCTGCCAATTGCTCTGGACGCTGTGGTCACCGTCCTGGGCCGAAGGGCCAAGCCGCTACAGCCTGACCGCGCCGTCGTTTGATAACCCGGATTTTGTCGAGGTGGTGATTCACTCCTATCGCCATCGCTTCATGTATGCGCCGGGTGATCCCGCGCTGGAATACATCGAGCAGGCGCTGGTGCCGCAACCGCCGATATCAGTACCGAGCATTTCGCTGTGCGGGGCCGACGATGGCGTGGGCCCGCCGTCGCTGGAGGATGATGACGTGGAGCACTTCAGCGGTTTTTATCGCCGCCAGGTGTTGCCCGGCGTGGGTCATAACGTTTTCCAGGAAGCGCCCCAGGTCACGCTTCAAGCTTTGCTGGAACTACTGGAGCGGTGAAAAACGCTCTCGATAAGCCTGGGGCGTCACCGACAAAGCCCTTAGAAAGCTGCGGCGCAAAGTCTCTTCACAGCCAAAACCACATTGCATGGCGATACGCTTGATGGAGGTTGTGCTATCTGCCAGTTGCCGGCGTGCGTTTTCGACGCGAATCAGTTCCACGGCCCGCGCCGGGGTTTGGCCAGTCTCGGTGCGATAGTGGCGTACAAAGCTGCGCTCGCTCATGCCAGCCTGGGCCGCCAGGGTGGCGATGCTCAGATCCAACGTCAGGTTTTCGGCGATCCAGGCATGCAGCTCGGTAAAACGGCTGTCGCTCTTTTGCAGGGATAACGTCACGCTGAATTGCGACTGACCGCCAGGGCGCTTGAGGAACACCACCAAGTGGCGCGCCACCTCCAGGGCAATCGCACGCCCCAGGTCATCCTCTACCAGGGCCAGGCACAGGTCGATCCCGGCGGTCACGCCAGCAGACGTCCACACCGCGCCCTGCTGGATGAAAATAGGATTGGCCTCCACCGTGAGCGCAGGGAACTTGCGCGCCAGTTCTTCACAGCGCGTCCAGTGCGTGGCCACGCGGCAACCATCAAGCAGACCACTGGCGGCCAGCAGAAACGCTCCGGTGCACACTGAAGCCATGCGCCGGGTGTGCAGGGATTTATCACGCACCCATTGCACCAGCGCCGGGTCCTCGGCAGCGCCGTACACGCCCCAGCCACCGGCGATCACCAGGGTGTCGCAGGGCTGGTCAATGGCGGGCAGCGGCTCAGCCAGCAGCGCGAGGCCGGAGGACGTCATCACCGGCTCAGCCTGAGCGGCGATGACGTTGACCGCGTAGGGCAATGGCAAACTACGCTGGCGCGCCAAATCGTTAGCCGATGCGAACACCTGTAGAGGCCCGGTGACATCGAGCACCTGGGCATTCTCAAACGCGAGTACATGAATAATTTTAGGCATGATTGGCGAGATTGGTGGGCTCAATGGCGTATTCGCCAAAGCCTAGGCTTCTACAGTGAGCACGTCCATTCCTTTTCGGAGCTTGAATCATGACCTTGCAGATCGGCTTTCTGTTGTTCCCCGGCATCCAGCAACTGGACCTTACCGGCCCCTATGATGTCCTCGGTTCGCTGCCAGACGTGAAGCTGCATCTGGTGTGGAAAGACCTCGCGCCGATCACCTCCAGCACTGGCCTGGTGTTCACGCCGACCATGACCTACGCCGACTGCCCGAACCTGGATGTGCTTTGCGTACCCGGCGGCGCCGGTGTGGGCCCATTGATGGAAGACCCGCAAACCCTGGACTTCCTCAAGGCCCAGGCCCAGACAGTGCGCTACATGACCTCGGTGTGCACCGGCTCACTGGTACTGGGCGCGGCAGGGTTGCTGCGCGGTCGCAAGGCCACCACCCATTGGGCGTACCACCACCTGCTCGCCCCGCTCGGTGCCATCCCCGTACAGGAACGTGTGGTGCGTGATGGCAACCTGTTTACCGGCGGCGGGATCACCGCCGGCATCGATTTTGCCCTGACTCTGGCCGCGGAGTTGTACAGCGAAGCGGCGGCGCAACTGGTGCAACTGCAGATCGAATACGCGCCGGCCCCACCGTTTGACTCAGGCCGCCCGGAGACGGCGCCCCGGCATGTGCTGGAGGAAGCCAACAAGCGCACGGTGGAGTCACGCAAAGTGCGTGGGGAGATTGTTGCGCGGGCGGCTGCGCGGTTGGGTTGAATTTGGATTTCTCACGTCCGGTCGCTGAATTTGCAGCGACTGGGAAGGTCCGTGGGAATGAACCGGTTTCAACGCTTGAACGTGAGGTAAGTCCTAGACCGCTGTACGAAACTCCTTTTGATTATTTCGGTGCTCAACGGCTCTCCAGTTGTAGCCGACAGTAACCACGATGCGAAGCGAGTCGCTCTTGATCTTGGGCGCCCCGTTAAACCACGCTGGCCGAACGCAGGCGAGGTGCCGAGTGGTGGGGCAAGAGCGTTTTGCTTGCCTTTGCGCTTTTTTTTCAAAAGTGAGCCGTTGTCAGAGCGGAACCCTAGGTGGCCGTTACCGCAGGAATGGATATGTACACGGTATAGCTGTGTCGACTGTCAGGCCGCCTTCGCGAGCAAGCCCGCTCCCACAATTGGATTGTGGGGTGTCAGGTAGATAAGTGTCGGCTGTCGGGCCGACTCGCGAGCAAGCCCGCCCACAATTGGATTATGGGGTGTCAGGTAGATGAGCATCGGCTGTCGGGCACCCGCCACAAAGAAACTTGCTTGGCTTCCCGCCTGTCATTCAGGCAGGACGCGACATCACCGCCAAACGCACGGCCAACGCCATCAGCACCGCCGCCAAGCCCCACTTCTGCAGCCAGGCGCTTTTGGTGCGTTTGGCGAAGAAACGACTGAGCGCCCCGCCAAACACGCCCAACAGCACATGAAACACACTGGCGATCAACGTCAACACACCGCCCAGCACCATCAATTGCAAGGCGATAGGCCCCGCCTCGGGCCGCACAAACTGCGGCAGGAACACCATGAAAAACAACAACGCCTTGGGGTTGAGCAAACTGTTGAGCATGGCCTGCAGAAACACTCGGCCCAACGCCACGCGGCCGACGTGAGCGGTGTCCAGGCCGGGGCGTTTCTGCAAGGTTTTGAAGGCCAGCCACAGCAGGTAGATCACGCCCGCACAGCGGATGAGGTCGAACGCTGGCGGCCAGCTGGCGACCAACGCCGTCACCCCCATGGCGGTCAACGCTGTCAGCAACAGGTCGGCCACGCCAATGCCCAGGGCCGAAGCAACGCCGCCGCGCCAGCCATGGGTGACGCCCTGACTGATGACAAATGCCATGTTCGGCCCCGGTGACAGCAACAACAGCAACACAGCGCCGGAAAAAACACCGAGTGTGACAAGGCTGATCATGGTTGAACCGTCCGCTGGAAAAAAACAGATTAATCGGCGCTTGCAGGCCCTACAAAAAATTGTGCTGGATACATTGCTCACGCAGCGAACCGAGTGATTGCTGAATGCCACGACCAACGTCTAGAATGCGAAACATTATCAATTAAGCCTGCTGCGCCAGGATGACCATGTCGAGCGATCACCCACTGGACCCTGCTGCCATCGGCCAGCTATACCAAGCCCACCATTCATGGCTGCGAGGCTGGTTGAGCCGGCGCACGGGCTGCCATGAGCGCGCCGCTGACCTCGCGCAGGACACCTTCGTGCGCCTGCTCAACGCGCGTCAGCAACAGACTTTGCAGCAGCCGCGCGCGTATCTGAGCAGCATCGCGCGCAGCTTGATGATCGACCAATACCGGCGCCGCGAACTGGAACGCGCCTACCTGGAAAGCCTGGCGCACTTCCCGCAAGTAGAGGTGCCGAGCGAAGAAACAAAGCGGCTGATCCTCGACAGCCTGGAGCGTATTGACCGTTTGCTCGACCAGCTCAAGCCGAGGGTGCGCGAGGCGTTCCTGTGGGCCCAATTGGACGGCCTGACCTGCCCGCAGATCGCCTTGCGCCTGGGCGTGTCCAAGGCCACGGTGGAACGCGACCTGTCCAAGGCGCTGCACGCCTGTTACCGGTTGCGCTATGCCGACTCCTGACTCGCACCTGGTCGACCAGGCCATCCAATGGATGATCAAGCTGCGCTACAACACCGCCGACGACGCCAGCACCGCGGCCTTTGACCAGTGGCTGCACACCAGCGAGGCGCATCAGCAGGCCTGGCAACGGGTCGCCACCCTGAATGACGATTTCAACCACTTGCCGGCGCATGTCAGTCGCCATGCACTCGACGGCGCACGCCAGCACATCAGCCGTCGTGAAAGCCTGAAACTGCTCGGGCTGTTTGCCGGCGCCGCAGGTTTAGCCTGGCTGGGCCGCGACTACACGCCCCTGCCCGCCTTGATGGCGGACTACCGCACCGCCACTGGCGAGCGGCGCTGGGTAACATTGGAGGATGGCAGCAAAGTCCAGCTCAACAGCGCCAGTGCCGTCGACATTACCTCCAGCGCCGAACAACGGCTGGTGAACCTGCGCCAGGGCGAAATATTGATCAATACCGGCGCCGACCACCGCCCGCTGTGGGTGCATACCCGCGACGGTTACCTGCGCGCCGTCGGCACGCGCTTGCTGGTGCGCGAAGAACCCCAAGGTACCCTGCTGGCCGTGCAACAGGGTGCGGTAGCGGTGTTTGCCGATCGCCATGACGGCGCCGCACGCCAGGTGATCAAGCCAGGCGAACAGGTGATGTTCAACCGTAGCGGCATTCGCCCTTCCCCCAATAACGGCCTGGACCCCTGGGCCTGGAGTGACGGCGTGATCAGCGCCCACAACATGCGCCTGGACGACTTCCTGGCCGAACTGGGCCGCTATCGCAATGGGTTGGTGCGTTGCAGCGAAGCCGTGGCAGGGTTGCGAGTTTCGGGCACTTACCAACTGGAGGACACCGACCAGGTGCTCAAGTTGGTCACTCAATCGCTGGCGATCGATGTGACCTACCGCAGCCGCTACTGGGTAACCGTCTCCGCTCGGGTGTGACCGGCCAAAAATAAATGAGGTGAATTCTCATTGCCATTCGACCTGTAAGGAAGGGCCGATCAACAGGCCGGTTTGTCCACTTCCTTCAGGAGCATCCCGCGGTCATGCAAGCGTTCCCCTCCAAACGTTCTCTTCTCAAACACGCGGTGCAGGCCGCCCTCCTTGGCGCCTGCCTGGGCGGCGGCGTCTTGCCGCTCGCCGTGATGGCCGACTCCGCTAGCGCTGATACCCAGGTTCGCGCATGGGCGATTGCCCCCGGCTCCCTTACCTCGGCACTGGATCAATTTGCCCGTCAGGCCGGCATCAGCTTGTCCTACGATGCCACCAGCGTTGCCGGTAAAACCAGCACAGGCCTGAGCGGCAACTTCGATCGAGAACAGGCCTTGGGCCAGTTACTGCGCGGCCAGGGCCTGCAAGCCCAGCGCCAAGGCAAGGATATCTGGCTGCTGTTGCCACAAATGGCCGACACCGGTGCCCTGAACCTGAGCGCGACCACGGTGACCGGCCAACGCCTGGGGGCCCTGACCGAAGGCACCGGTTCGTACACTACCGGCGCGGTCACCATCGGCAAAGGCCAACACAGCCTGCGGGAAACGCCACAGTCAGTGAGTGTGATGACCCGCCAATTGATGGACGATCAGAATGTCACCACCATTGACGATGTGATGGAACGTACACCAGGGATCACCACCTACGAGTCGCCCATGGGCGGCAAGTATTTCTATTCCCGTGGATTCAAGATGCTCGGCCAGTACCAGTACGACGGCGTACCGCTGGACATGGGCAAGGACTATGTGCAGGCGGACAGTTTCAGCGCCAACATGGCGATCTATGATCGCGTGGAAGTACTTAAAGGCGCAGCCGGCATGCTCAAGGGGGCCGGCACGGCCAGCGGTGCGGTGAACTTCGTGCGCAAGCGGCCACAGGCCACCCCGACCTCAAGCCTGATGCTGTCCGCCGGCACCTGGGACAACTACCGCGCCGACGTCGATACCGGTGGCCCGCTCAATGACAGCGGCACCGTGCGCGGCCGCGCGGCGTTCAGCCAACAGGATCGCGGCTCCTACATGGACATTTCCAAGCGCCAGGACCAGGCCTTCTATACCGCACTGGACGTCGACCTGAGCCCCGACACAACCCTGGGCGTGGGAGCCAGCTACGAAGACGTCGACGCCAGCCCCTGTTGGGGTGGCTTGCCGCGCTATAGCGATGGCAAGAGCGCCAGGTTAAGCCGTTCCACCTGCCTGGGCCAATCCTGGAACGACTGGCAAAGCCGACGCACGACGTTCTTCGCTGACCTCACCCATCACTTCAATGACGACTGGCAAATCAAAGTCGCCGCTGTGCACAGCCGCAACCTGCAAGACACCAAGTACGCCGCCAGCGAAGGTACCATCGCCTATGGCGCCCCAAGCCCCACCGCCAACTCCTACGCAGCATTGATGGACTATGAGCATAAGGACTTCGGCCTCGACGCTTACGTCGATGGCAAGTTCCAAGCCTTTGGGCTGGAACACGAACTGATCCTTGGGGCCAACGGCAGCCGAGGCACCCAGGATGACGTATTCGCGATCCAGAACCTGCCCACGCGCCAGAGCATTTATCAGCCCGACCACCACTTCCCCGAACCGGCCAATGACACCTTCTGGCCAAACATGTACCGCGGTGGCACGGTCAAGGAAACCGCTACCCAGTATGGTACTTACGCCACCTTGCGCCTGCGCCTGGCCGAGCCCTTGATGTTGATCGTGGGCAGCCGTGTGAGCTGGTACGAAAACCGCCGGCAGTCCAACACCCTGGGTTGGGGCGAGTGGAGTGTGCAAGATGCGCGCACCAAGGAATCCGGTGAAGTCACGCCGTTTGCCGCTCTGATCTACGACCTCGACGAACACCTTTCCCTGTACGCCAGCTACGCCGATATCTTCCAGCCGCAGAGGTCTTATGCCACCGCCGACGGCGCGGCACTCAAGCCCAAGATGGGGGACAACTACGAGCTGGGTATCAAGGGCGAATGGTTCGACGGGCGTCTCAACAGTTCCATAGCGTTGTTCCGGGCCACAGAGAAAAACGGCGCCGAGACTGACTTCCTGAGTTTCTGCCCAACTTCGTCCGATGGCTACTGCTATACCGACACTGCCAAGGTCCGCGCCCAGGGCGTCGAAGCCGAAGTCAGCGGCCAGTTGCTCGAACGTCTGCAAGTCTCGGGGGGCTACACCTACACTCAGACCAAATCGCTTAAAAACATTGATACCGCTATCGAAGGAGGCGCGTCCAACACCTATGTACCCCGCCACATGTTGCGCATGTGGGGCGATTACCAGCTGGATGGCGCGCTGTCCAAATGGAGCGTGGGTACGGGGGTCAATGCCCAGAGCGGCAACTATCGCATGCAGCAGGGCCTCAAGCTCGAACAGGCCGGCTATACGGTTTGGGATGCACGATTGGCCTACCGCGTAGATGACACCTGGACCGTCGCCCTTAACGCCAAGAACCTCTTCGACAAAAACTATTACCAAACCGTGGGCACAGCCTCATGGGGCAATTTTTATGGCGAACCGCGTAATTTCACGGTCAGTCTGAAAGGCACCTTTTAACCCGCTCAATCCTCTGGAGGGCAGGCGCCTGGTGCGTTGCGCCCTCTTTTCCTACGCCTCCCCGGGGCCCGTCAAAAAAGTGTTTCCTGACAAACAGGAAAATTCACACTTTTGTTCCTACACTCAAAATCACACCCCGAGACCGGGTCCTCTTGCACAAGGAATGTCAACAAAATGACACAAGAAGGAACATTTAAAGTGTCTATGATATCATCGCTGAAACAAGGTCAAATTATTGACTGAAAGAGAAAAGGAAGTCCTCCTGTAGTAGCCACTGCCCTTGCAAAATTCTTTCATTTGGAGCGATCCATTCGAAGGAAGGGATGCGTTTTACCCAGCGTAGTCCGCTGCCGTCTGGTTCAGACGACCGAATAGAACGCCTGGTGTGCAATGAGGGATGTTTGTATGCGAGAGAAGTCGTCAGTTGTCAGCTTGTTTTTGACCCGAGCAGGGTTTGTCGAGTTTTTTGTGGTTTTCGTCAAGCTGGTCCACGGTCTGACGGCCATTTTCCCACCGCTGGTCCTGGCGCTTTTCCTCGACCCGATGGCCCCTGAAATGCGTTCGCACTTTCTGGGCTTGCTGCTGTTTTTTGCGGTATTGACCATCATTCTGTTCCAGGCCCTGGGCATTTATTCCGAGGAACTGTTCAGTAATCGCTTGCGCCTGCGCACCAATATCGTGGCCTGGTCCTCCGCATTCTGCATCCTGTTGTTCATGTACCAGATCCTGCAGGTATTTCCGCAATTGAACCCGCGCAACCTGGTGGTGTGGTATATCGCCAGCTTGACGATGTTCTGTGCCGAACGCCTGGTGATGCTACGCCTGTACCGCAAACTCATGCGCAAGGGCAAATACCTGCAACGCACAGTGATCCTGGGTTTCACTGACACCGCCGTGCATGTCGCCGACCACTTGCAACGCAACGGCGACATTCGCTCCGGGCTTATCGGCTTTATTGACGACCGCACCGAGCGTATTCCCAAGGAACTGAGCAGCCTGCCGCTGTTGGGCAATACCCGCGACCTGGAAAAACTGATCCGCGCCGAACAGGTCAACCAAGTGATGATCTGCCTGCCCTGGGCTGCCGAGCAACGTATTCACGGCCTGGTCAATCGCCTGCGGCAAATGTCGGTGAACGTGATGCTGGTGCCCGACATGGCTGCCCTGCGCTACGGCCATAGCCGGATCACAGACGTGGGCGGCATCCTGATGTTCAATACCTCGCAGTTGCCGCTGCGCGGTTGGTCACCGTTTATCAAGCGTTGCGAAGACCTGCTCCTGGCGAGCATCACCCTGGTGCTGGTGTCACCGGTGATGCTGGTCACGGCCATTGCGATCAAGCTCGACTCCAAGGGCCCGGTGCTGTTTCGCCAGAACCGCTACGGCTATAACGACAACGAAATTCGCGTGTTCAAGTTCCGCTCGATGTACACCGACCAGAGCGACTTTACCGCCGAACGCCAGACCACTCGTGAAGACCCGCGCATTACCCGGGTTGGCCGCATCATCCGCAAGACCAGCATCGATGAGCTGCCGCAGTTGTTCAACGTGCTGCAGGGCAACATGTCGATGGTCGGCCCGCGCCCTCATGCCACCGCCACCAAAGCCGCCGGTATTCCGTTCGAAGTGGCTGTGAGCGAATACAGCTCGCGCCACCGGGTCAAGCCCGGCATCACCGGTTGGGCGCAGATCAACGGCTACCGGGGTGAAACCGACACCCTGTTCAAAATCCAGAAACGCGTCGAATACGACCTGGAGTACATCTCCAAATGGTCCGTGTGGTTCGATTTGTACATCGTCTTCATGACGGTCCCAGCCGTCCTTTCCACCAAGGAAGTCTATTGATGAATACACTCAACGGATTAATCCCCTGCATTATTTCCGGTGGGTCAGGCACGCGGCTGTGGCCGGTGTCCCGGCAGAACATGCCCAAGCCATTCATGCGTATGCGTGACGGCCAGAGTCTGCTGCAGAAAACCTTTCAACGTGCCGCGCGCCTGCCCGGCGTGGAAAGTGTGCTGACCGTCACTAATCGCGACTTGCTGTTTCGCACCCTGGATGACTACCGCGGAGTCAACCAGGCCAGGCTGCCTCTGGACCTGTTGCTGGAGCCGTTCGGTCGCAATACCGCAGCGGCCATTGCGGTGGCGGCACTGCACGTGCAGGAGCATTTCGGTGGCGACGCCCAGTTGTTGGTGATGCCAGCCGACCATCTGGTGCTGAATGAAACCGCGTTCGCCGACGCCGTGACCCAGGCACGCGAGTTGGCCGAAGCCGGCTACCTGGTGACCTTCGGCATTCAACCCGATCACCCGGAAACAGGCTTCGGCTACATCGAAAAAGGTGAAGCCCTGAGCCTGGGTAACCGGGTCAAGCGTTTCGTCGAAAAACCCGACCTGGCCACGGCCCAAGCCTATCTCGACGGCGGCAAGCACTTGTGGAATGCCGGCATGTTCTGCTTCAAGGCCAGTACTCTGGTGGACGAGCTGGCGACCCATGCTCCCGACGTACTGGGGGCCGCTCGTGCAGCCCTCGAGCAGAGCCAGCACCTGCAAAACAGCACCTCGCGCCAGCGTGAACTGGGCAGCGAGGCCTTCGGCACCGCGCCGGACCTTTCCATCGACGTGGCGTTGATGGAAAAGTCCACGCAAGTGGCCGTGGTGCCGTGCGACATCGGCTGGAGCGACATCGGTTCCTGGGAAGCCCTGCGCCAGCTCACGCCCAGCGATGCCCAGGGCAACCAGGTCAATGGCGAAGCCATCTTGCATGACGTGCACAACTGCTATATCGACTCGCCCAAACGCGTACTCGGTGCGGTTGGCGTGCGAGACCTGATCATCGTCGATACCCCCGATGCCCTGCTGATCGCCGACGCCAATCGCAGCCAGGACGTGCGCTACATCGCCGCCGAGCTCAAGCGCCAGAACCATCCGGCGTTCAGCCTGCACCGCACCGTCACACGGCCGTGGGGAACCTACACCGTGCTGGAGGAAAGCAGCCGGTTCAAGATCAAGCGCATCGTGGTCAAGCCCCAGGCGTCGCTGTCGCTGCAAATGCATCACCACCGCAGCGAACACTGGGTAGTGGTCAGCGGTGCCGCGCAGATCACCAATGGCGAGCGCGAATTTTTGATCAACGCCAACGAATCGACCTACATCCCGGCAGGGCACAAGCACCGCCTGACCAACCCCGGCATCATCGACCTGGTGATGATCGAAGTGCAGAGCGGCGAATACCTGGGCGAGGACGACATCGTGCGCTTCGATGACATCTATGGGCGCGCGCCCGCAGAGAAGAAATGACATGCGCACCTCGCTGATCATTCCGACCCGCAACGCGTCCAGTCATTTGACGCGGCTGCTGCCCGCGCTGCAGATGCAGACCCGGCAACCGGACGAGATGCTGGTAGTCGACAGCGCGTCCAGCGATGACACCGTGGCGCGCTTTCGCGAATTTGGCGCGCGGGTCGAGGTTATCGACGCACGCGACTTCAACCACGGTGGCACACGGCGCTGGGCCAGTGAACACACGAGCGGTGACGCACTGATCGTGATGACTCAGGACGCGATTCCGGCTGACCCCGAGACCTTCGCCAACCTGCTCGAAGAATTGCAACAAGACCCACTCAACGGCGTGGCCTACGGCCGGCAATTGCCGCACCCAGGTGCTGGCGTGCTGGGAGCCCAGTCACGCCACTTCAATTACCCGGCCCAGAGCCGCACCAAGAGCCTTGCCGACGCTGCGCAGTTGGGGATTAAAACCTGCTTCAGCTCCGACTCGTTTTCAGTCTACCGGCGCAGCGCCCTGCAGGCCGTGGGTGGCTTCCCCGCCGATGTGATCGGCAGTGAGGATGCCTACGTCGCGGCGCGCATGCTGCTTGATGGCTTCAAGGTGCGCTACGCCGCCACGGCGCGGGTGTACCACTCCCACGATTACCGACTCATGGATGAGTTTCACCGCTACTTCGACATTGGCGTGTTCTACGGTCGCGAACCGTGGATTCGCCAAGCCTTTGGCGATGCCGGCGGTGAAGGTAAACGCTATGTACAGGCTGAACTCGCAGCGTTGCGCGCAGCCGGTGCATTGCACCGCGTACCCGAAGTACTGGTGCGCAGCGCGTTCAAATTGCTCGGCTATCGGCTGGGCCATCTGGAACGCCGCCTACCCCTCGCCCTAAAGCGGCGCATCAGCATGTTTCCCGGTTATTGGAGGTGAGCATCATGACCTACAGGAAGTCCCCCTTGATGAAAAGAACTATGCTCGTCCTGGCCATGATGGCACTGGCCGCCTGCAATACCCCTGCACGTATCGTCCCCCCCGACGGCAAGACGGTCGAGGACGGCAAGCGCGCCCTCGACCAGCTTGCGCAGCTGCCGCCGGCGGTAGAGCGTATCCGCATCGGCGATCAGTTGCGCATTGTGCGTGATGCCGGTGAGATGCCAACGCTGTCGGCGTTCAACGTCAGCACCATCTATGAGCTGACGCTGTACACCGTGCAAACCGATGGCAAGATCAACTACCCGTTCCTGGGCCCGATCCAGGTAGCCCGTCGCACGCCAGCCGAGGTGGCGAACGAGCTGAGCAACAAGCTTGCGCCGGTGTATCGCGAGCCACGGGTGACGGTGAACATCAACCAGGCACCGGGCAACTCGATCATCGTCGGCGGTGCGGTAAACAACCCGACCACGGTGCCGATCGCCTCGGCCAACACCCTGGAACAAGCCATCGTCGGCGCCGGCGGGGTGAACCCGGCGGGCAACGCCAGCATGGTCGCACTGTTGCGCGAAGACACCCAAGGCACCTACCGCGCTTACTTCCTGGACTTCAGCCAGTACCTCAAGACCGGCCCTAACGGGCGTAAACAAGTGCCGCTGCAGCGGGGAGATGTGGTGTTCGTGCCCAAATCCAACGTGGGCGAGCGCATCCAGGGCGTAGATACCTACTTGAACCAGTTGATCCCATTCACCAAGTCGATCGGGGTTGGCTACAACTACACCCGAACCAGCGGCGGCAGTAACTAAAGGAGCGACATCCCATGATCGAGATCCGTTCTTTTCGCGATCTTCTGCGCCTGTTCTTCATCTTCCGGCACGAGTTCAAGCTGGCGGCCATCGCGGCGCTGGTGATCATTCTGCTGGGGGCCTTTTTACTACCAGCCAAATACGAATCCACCGCACGCTTGCTGGTCAAGCCGGGGCGCGATTCGACGCTGCCCATTGAGATCAGCAACCGCCAGGCGCTGGTCATGCCGAGCACTCAACGCGACCCGATTGTCGATGAGGAACGCCTGCTGACCGGTCGCCCTATCGTGCGGGCGGTGGCCGAGCATTACCTGGAAGTCATCGACAAAATGCCGCCACCGGAAGGCCTCTGGAAGCGCACCAAGTACTACGTCAAAAGTGGTATCGGCGCAGTGTTCGACGGTGTGCGCGTGGTGCTGGAAACCGTGGGCATCATTGAACAGACCACACCCGTGGAGCGCCTGGCCGCCAGCCTGGAGAAAAACTTCGACGTCAGCCACGCGGCCGGTTCCACCGTCATGGACATCAGCTTCAAGTGGAGCGACCCGGAAATCGCCCAGGCGGTGGTCAAAAGCTGGGTCGAGACCTACATCAACGAACGCACCCAGGCCCTGGGACGCAAGAGCCTGTATGCCTTCTATGAAGGCCAGGTAGCCAACAGCGCTACCGAAATCAAGAGCTACAAGGAGCAGATTCTTGCCCACTTGAACCAGATCGGCGCGGCAAGCATCACCGATCGCCTGGAGGATTTGTCCGAGCGCATCAACGTGCTGCGTGGCGAAACCTTCAATACCACGCGCTTGATTGCCTCGTCCGACAGCGCCCTGGAGAGCACCCGCACTCAGCTCAAGACCCAACCCAAGGAAGTGACCACGGTACGCCAGATTGCGCTGAACCCGCAGCAGCAGGACTTGCGTCGCCTGCTCAACCAGAAGTTGCTGGAAAAGGCCGACATGATGCGCACCTACACCGACAATGCGCCGCCGGTCAAAGCCCTGGATGCGTCGATCCGCGCCATGCAGGCCCAGGTCGCGAATGAAAGCAACACCGTGCAAAGCTCGGAAAACCGTGCGCCGAACACCCTGGAGATCCACTTGCAGCGCGTGCTGCTCGATGAGTCCAGCAACAACTCGGCACTGCGTACACAACTGGTGCAACAGCAGAAACAACTGGTGAACCTCGAGGCGCAACGCAAGGAAGCCCTGGAGATTGAACCGGAGCTGGCGCGCCTGTCCCGTGAACTGAGTGCCACCGAGCGTAACTATGCGCTGTATGTCGATAACCTGGAAAAATCGCGCATCGACCGTGAGCTGGATAACAGCCAGATCAGCAATATCGCGGTGATCGAGGAGGCCACCCTGAACCCTGGCCGAATCTTCCCTAAAACCCTGTTGATGCTGTTGTTGGCGATCCCGTTTTCCATCGTGGTCGGCTTGCTGGTGATCTACCTGTGCTACCTGCTCGACCAGCGCATCCATGACGGTGGCTTGGTGGAACGCAAGTTCGGCCTGCCGCTGTGGACCACCCTGCCAGAACTGGATACCAGTACCGCACAAGGCACCAACGCATTCAACGCGAGCATCTACCGGCTCTACGGTCTGCTGCAGTTGGACCGTATCACTGAACGCGGCCTGACCCTCGGGTTGACCTCCGCGCGCCATGGTGAAGGGGTGACGTTCGTAGTGGAACAGTTGCGCCAGTTGCTTCAGGAAAACGGCATTACTGTGCGTGTCGGCGGTGCGGCCCCGGCGGCGCCGGGCGAAGTGGTACTGCTGGATGCCTCGGCGCTGCTGGACAACCGCGATGCCTTCGTCAATCTGCGTCGCGCCGACCTGATCGCCCTGGTGGTGGAGGCGCAGAAAAGCACGGTCCCGGTGGTGGAGCATGCGCTGTCGATCCTCAATACCGCATTCGGCAAAGTGGACGGCATCATCATCAACCGGCGTAAATTCGAAGTGCCGGCCAAGGTGCTGCAGACCATCGCCAAATATCGGGGGGCGTTCTGATGCGCATCGCCCTGCTCGCACCTTTGCCGCCGGAAAAAAATGGGATCGCCGACTACGCGAACCATTTCAAGACGGCACTGGAGCAGCTGGGCGTGACGGTGGCGACACCGTTGAGCGGCGTCGAGGGCACCAGCATCGCGATCAAACAGGCCATCGGTGCATTCGACTGGCAGAGCGTGGACCTGGTCCACGCCGAGCTGGGCGGCGGCCGGCTGGGGGAGTTCCTGGCGTTGCGCGAGTTGCGCAAGGCCTATCCCAACCTGCCGCTGACGGCCACCGTGCATGACCCCGAGCGCATGGTATGGCGGCGCGAGCAACTGCCCTTCCCGCTCAATCTGTTGGAGCGCTTGCCCAGCCCGTTGCCGCAAGCGGCGGTGGTGCTGGCAGACCCGCTGACCCTGCGTGAAGAGCGGCAGGTGGCCCGCGGCCTCACAAGACTGATTACCCTCACCCGCCTGGGCGCCGATTGCCTCAGCCAACGCATGCAATTGCCCGCAGGCAAAGTGGCGGTGATCAACCATGCCAACCTGGCGATTGCGGCGGTGGCGCTGCCGCCCCTGGATACGCTGCACCTGCTGTATTTCGGCTTTATCTACCGGGGCAAAGGCATTGAAGACCTGTTACAGGCCCTGGCCGCCGTTTTCCAGCAAGCCCCCCAATTGCGTGACCGTGTGCGCCTGACCCTGGCCGGTGGCACTGCCGCCGAAATGGCGTTTGGGGCTGGCGGCAATTACCTTGAACAATTGAACCGCCAGATAGCCGACCTTGGCCTGTCTGGCTCCATCGACTGGCGGCTGAACCTGCCGGCCAGCGAGATTGCGCAGACGATACAGGCGCACCACGTGATGGTGCTGCCGTATCGCGAATCGAAAAAACTCGGCCTGCTGGGTCGCCAGCGCGGCACCAGCGGCGCGTTGTCCTGGGCCGCCGCGTGCGGGCGCGGGGCGATTACTTCGGATGCACGGGCATTTGCCGAAGAGGTTGCCAGCGGGAACGGCGCAATCTATCCCCAAGGCGACGTCGCCGCGTTGAGCGCGCAATTACTGCGCCTGGCGCAGACCCCGACGCTGGCCAGGGACTGGGCCGAACGCGCCGCGCACATTGGCGGCCAACGCCTGTGGCCACTGACCGCACGGCAGTTCAAGCAGCTTTTTGAGCAAGCGATTGCGGGGGCCCCTTATGGTGCGTAAACGTACGTACTTGGCCACGCTTGCACTGGTGGCGGTCATGGGCGTTACCGTCTTTATCTGGGGGCGCCCGGCCGATGCCGAGAGCCATGTGCTCAAGGGCAACAAGGTGCTGGTGTGGAAGGATTTCCTGGGAGTGAACGCGCAGTTCCTGTGGTTCAGCCCCCAGCGTTACCAGATGCAGATCGACCGTCTCAAGGACCTGGGCTTGCAGTGGGTACGCCTGGACCTGCATTGGGATCGGTTGGAGCCGGTGGCTGATCAGTACCAGGTGGCCACGCTGGACGAACTGGTGGCCAAGTTGCAGGACAACCAGCTCAAGTCGGTCTTCTACCTGGTGGGTTCGGCGCCCTTCATCACCACAGCGCCCGTGGGTGCGCCGTATCAGGACCAGTACCCGCCCAAGGACCCGAATGTGTTCGCGATCCGCATGGCGCTGTTGGCCCAACGTTATCCCAGCGTTGATGCCTGGCAGGTTTGGAATGAACCGAATCTGCTCGGCTTCTGGCGCCCCGTGGCCGACCCGGCCGGCTACGCCGCCCTGCTGAAAAGCAGCGCCGCGGCCCTGCGTGCGGTCAACCCGAATAAACCAGTGGTGGCGGCTGGCCTGGCGTTTTTCAGCGAGATGCCCAACGGCCAGACCATGCTCGACGCCTTCGATGCCCTCGGCGTGCCCAGCCTGAACACCGTGATGTCCTATCACCCTTACACCCAGTTGCCCGAAGGAAACGACCCCGCCAACCTGGACTTCGTCGCCAAGACAACTGCGCTCAACCAGAAACTGCGCAGCAATGGCGTCAAGACCCTGTGGAGCACCGAATGGGGCTGGTCAGCGTACACGGGGCCCAAGGAAGTCCAGGACATCATTACCCTGCAAGGCCAGGCCGACTATGTGCTCCGCCGCCTGGCCCTGATGAGCGCGATGGATTTCGACAAGATCTTCCTGTTCACCTTGAGCGACCTCGACCAGCGCGCCAGCGTGCGCGACCGTGCCTACGGCTTGCTCGACCTCGATGCCAAGCCAAAACCGGTCTATACCGCACTGAAGCATTTTCTCGACGTCAGCGGACCGCAATTGACGCCTGGCGACCCACCCGCCGCCGATCAACTGCCCGAGGGCCTGTTCAGCATCGGATGGACCCGCGCCGATGGTCGCAAGCTGTGGTTCTTCTGGTCGGCAAAAGGCGGTAATGCGCACCTGCCGGACCTCGCCAACGCCACCCTGTATGACCCGCTGCGCGGCACGCAAACCCCAGTGAGCGGCACCAACGGCTTGACCGTTGTGGTCAAGCCGAACCTGCAAATTCTGTTATGGGATTGAAACCCGTCATGCGCATTTTATGGATCCTGCCCTACTCACCCTGGCCCGCCACCAGCGGCGGCAAGACGCGTCAGTTCCACCTGCTGCGCAGCCTGGCGGCCCGGGGGCATCGGATCACCTTGCTCCTGCATGACAAACACCCGGTATCGCTGACCGATCGCCAGGTACTGGAAGCCTTTCTCGAGCAATTGATCATCTTGCCCCGCCGCCCACTGCGCAGCGTGAAGACCCTGGTGGCCGGACTCTTTGCACCCTACCCCTTGCTGGCCAGCGTGAATGGGCTGTCGGGGGCGTTGCAGGACCGATTCAACCAACTGCTCAATGAGCACTGGGATGTGGTGCAAATAGAACACAGCTACAGCTTCCAGCCGTATGAAGACGCCCTGGTGCGCAAGTCCCAGCCCTTCGTGCTCACCGAACACAACGTGGAATCGGCCCTGGGCGCGGCCACCTATGACCGCCTGCCGAGCTGGGCGCTGCCGTTCATTCGCTACGATCAATGGCGCTATATGCGCTGGGAACGCCGGGTAATGCGCCAGGCTACCCAGGTGGTAGCAGTAACCGACAGCGATGCACAGGTGATGCAAGGCATCGCCGGCAAACCGGTGCCGGTGGTGGTCAATGGCGTGGACTGCGACCACTTTGCCGCTGCACACCCAGATCCATCGACACGCCGTGTACTGTTTCTCGGGAACTATGAGTACGCGCCCAATGTGGACGCGATCGAGTGGGCCCTGGATGAAATCCTGCCCAAAGTCTGGGAGCACTGCCCGGATGCGCGCATGAGCGTGTGCGGTTTCGGCATGCCCGACGGCTGGCGCGAGCGCTGGCAGGACCCCCGCATTGAGTGGCAAGGCTTCGTACCGAACCTGCTGAGCCTGCAATCGAGTTGTTCAGTGTTCCTGGCACCGTTGCGCCATGGCGGCGGCTCCAAGCTCAAAGTGCTGGAAGCGCTGGCGGCCGGCCTGCCCCTGGCCAGCACCGAGCAGGGCGTGTCGGGCCTGGACCTGGTCGACGGCTTGGACTACCTCGCAGGGCAAACCGCCGCGGACCTGGCGAATGCTGTAGTACGCCTGCTGCAATTCCCCGCGGCCGCAGCGCCCATGGGCGAAGCCGGGCGCGCCTATGTGCGGCGCGCCCATGACTGGAGCGTGGCCGCCAGCCAATTGGAGCAGGTGTACGCCAGCCTGTCGCCGCTCACTCAAAAGGAGCCTGTATGCGTGTAGGCCTGGATTACCGCACCGTCGGCACCTCGCCGCAATCGGGTATCAGCCGCCAGGTGTATGCCCTGGAAAGCGCCTTGCGTGCCTTGCCGGGTATCGAATTGGAACGGTTTACCGTGGCCCCGCTGGGCGACCAGACACGCTTGCAGGCCCACTGCCCGACCTGGGGTTGCGCGAAGACGGCGATGCATCAGCCACAGAATCGCCTGCGTTTCGAAGCCGGCTTTTTACCCCGGGCCCTGCGCGAACAACAGATTGACCTGTACATCAGCACCTTCAATATGGGCTTGCCATTACCACCCAAGCCCAAGAGGCTGCGCACTGTGGTACTGCTGCACGACCTGTTCCAGATCACGTTGGACAACTACCACGCCAATCGCCTCAAGGCCCTGGTCTACAAGACCAGCGACCGGCTGTCGATTGCCTATGCGGTGCGCAGCGCCGACCGCGTGTGGACACCCTCGCAATACAGTGCCAATGAAACCGTACGCCTGTTTCCCCAGGCGGCGGGCAAGGTGCGTGTGCTGCCCAATCAGGTGGATGGGTTCAATGAGCCGGCAGCAGACCTGTCTGATCGCCACTTACCCGAAGCCTTCTGGCTACTGGTGGGCACTCGCGAGTTGCGCAAGAACGTACCCTTTCTGGTGAAGGCCTGGCAGCAGGCGCGGCAGCAATCACCCGCTGTACCGGAATTGGTGCTGGTGGGCAGCCTTGAGCATTTGCCCGAAGCACTGCGCGGGCTACCGGGAATTCGCGCACTCAGTGGTGTCACCGATGCCCAACTGCAGGCGTTGTACCGCCAGGCGTCCCGTGTGTGGCAGCCCTCCTACGCGGAAGGGTTTGGTTTACCGGTGATTGAAGCGCTGAGCGTCGGCACACCTGTGGCCGTGGCCAGCGGTACCTCGCTGGATGAAATCACCCCGCCGTCGGCGCCGCGGTTTTCCCCGACCGATGGCCCGGCGTTGGTGCAACTGATGCTGAGCCTGGGCGAGCGCAGCGACGAGTCTTCTGCAGAACAACGCAAGCAATGGGCCGAACGCTACAACCCAAACGCCTATCGTCGGCGCCTGGCCGAACTGATCGAGGAACTGAAATGAGACTCTCCCTGGCAAGCCTCGTCGCCATCCTCTTCGGCGTGCTGTTTGGTGCAGCCGCCCTGGCGCTGTCACCGGCCAAGGCCTTTCTCGCTGTGATGGGTGTTGCGGCAGCCGTGACCATCCTGCGCTTTCCCTTCTGGGGCTTGTTGCTGTTTGCCCTGGTCGCGACCTTCATGCCCTACTCCACCCTCAACCTGGGCATCCGCAGCACGGTAAGCGAAGCCATCCTGGCGCTGACCTGGGGCGCCGTGCTGTGGCACAGCTTCCTGTCACGCCTGCCCGATGCACCGCGCCTGGCACGCCGGCCCACCGACCAGATGCTGCTGTGGCTGATGCTGTTCAGCGTGTTCCCGTTTATCGTTGGCCAGGTGAGCATCCACGCCGAAAGCAGCGGCGTAGCCAACTGGCTGCGCTGGTTGTTGAACCTGTCGGGGGTGTTCCTGGCCGCCAAGCTGCTGGTGGACTATAAACGCCGCGAAAGCCTGGTGATCGCCTTGCTGCTGGGCACTCTGGCGATGCTGGTGATGTCGATCGCCGTGTTCGTGCGCACGCGCTCCGGGGCAGGGATTGCGCCGATTCTCGCCCTTCTCAACTACGGCAACTTCGACATGTTGAAATTCGGCCTGGAAGCCATGTCGTCGCGTATGGGTTCACCGTGGATGCACCCGAACGCCATCGGCGGGATCATGGCGCTGTTGCTGCCCCTGGCGTTCTGTTACGGCATGACCGAACAAGGCTTCAAACGTGCGCTGGGCCTTGGCGTGGCGTGCCTGGGAGCGGCGGCGTTGCTGTTGGCCAGCAGCCGTGGCGCGATGGTCAGCCTGGCGCTGGTATTGATGTGGATGGCCACCCGCCGCGTGCCTTACACCGGACGCTTGTTGATGATCGGCGCGGCGTTGACCGTGGCCTTGGTAATGGCCTATCCACCGCTGCAGGAACGCTTGGCGACGATCTTTTCGTCGAGCAACGCCAGCACCGAAGTTCGTTTTGATGAATACCGCATGTTCCCCCAGGCCATGGTGGCGTATCCGTTCGGCATTGGCTTCAAGGTTGACCCTCCGGTACCGGGCACACACTTGCTGGGGATCTCCAACCTGTGGCTGAACTTTATCTACAAGACCGGCCTCGTCGGCATGCTGCTTTTTATAGCCGTTACGGTGCGTTGGTGGCGTGAAGCCAGGCCGGAAAAAGGCCCGATCCGCCTGACCAAGGACAATGCCCTGTGGCTGGGCAGCACGGCAGGAATTCTGTCGGCGCTGGTCAGTGGGTTATTTGACCACTACTTCAGTTTTGCCGTCGTGATGGTCGCGCTGTTCTGGCTGATGGTTGGGATCAATGTGCTGGAAGCACGGCGCTTGTTCCCAGCGCGCCTGCCACAGGTCAAGACTGTGGTTTTTCGCAAGCCGCTGCTTGATGGCGCGCGCCCCTGATGCTCGGTTCTGCCGTATGGCTGACCCTGGCGACCCTGCTCGGCCTGTGCCTGGGGTTCGCACGCGAATGGTTACTGGTGGCGGCCTGGGGCGCGGGGGAGCGCAGTGATGCGTTCTTGATCGCGCTGTTCTTGCCCGAGGCGCTGCGAATGTCGCTGGCCGGTGGCGTGTTGAGCGCCGCCGCGTTGCCGCTCTACTTGCAGCGCAAGGACAGCGAGCGCCTCGATTGGCTGGCCGTGTTGTTCCCGGCATTGCTGTTGGTTGCCCTGCTGGTCAGTCTGCTGCTGATGCTGTCAGCCCCCTGGCTGGTGCAGGTACTGGGCCCAGGGCTGGCGACCAGTGCCACTGCCCTGGCCGCCAGCAATTTGCAGGTCGTGGCCTGGTGCGTGCCAGGCTTGATGCTGCATGCACTGTTCAGTATTCCCTTGCAGGCCAGCGAGCGTTTTGTGCTGGCAGGGCTCGGCTCGTTGTTGTTTAACCTGCCGCCGGTGGCCTATCTCGCGTTGGCCGGCACGGCCAGTCAACCCCATAGCCTCGCCTTGGCCTGTCTCGCCGGTAGCCTGTTGATGCCTTTGGCGTTGTTGCCGTCGATTTGGCGTCAGGGCTGGCGGCCGTGGCGCATGCAGCTGGCGGTTGCCCCCCTGCGGGAGTTGGGCCAGCGTATAGGCCCGCTGTTACTGAGCAACGGCGCCAGCCAGGGCTTGGCTTTGATAGAACGCCTGGTGGCGTCGCTGCTGGGGGAAGGTGCGGTGACCTGGGTCAACCTGGCCCGCAAGCTGATGAACCTGCCGCTGATTGCGCTGATGAGCCTCAACCAGGTGCTGCTGGGCATGATGAGCCGCCGTCAGGGCGATGAACGCCTGGCCCTGCTCAAGCGCGGCCTGGAAACCGCCAGTGTGCTGACGCTGCCGGCCGGCATCGGCCTGGTGGCGGCGGCGCCCAGTCTGGTGACGTTGCTGCTGCCCAAGCAATCGGTTGATTCGCCTCTGCCACTGCTGCTGGCATGGTTTGCCGTGCCCTTGGTGTTTGGCGCATGGAACGCCCTGCTGGCGCGCTATGCGTATGCCGCGGGCGATACGCGCCAGCCGCTGCGCTGTGAATTATTGGGCAGCTTGGTCAACGTGCTGTTGCTCTGCGTACTGCCGTTTGCATTTGGCCTGGCCGGTATTCCGTTGGCGGCGTTGGCTGGGGTGATCTGCACCGCGCTGCTGCTGATGCAGCGCCAAGGGCTGCTCACGGCACTGCCTTGGGCGCGGCACTGGCTGCTCGGCACGTTGATGCTGGGGCTGGCGGCGCTGGTGTTGTTCGGGTTGCAAGACGTATGGCTGCAATTGGGGTTGAGTACCCTGGCAGGTGCTTTGGTGTTGCTGGGTATGGGGCTGTGGCTTAGGCCGTGGCGCAAGGCGTGAATGATCGTTCGGGAAGACTTAGATGAAACATCGCTGGATTCAAATGGATATCGCCAAGGGCATTGGTATCCTGATTATTGTGTATGGCCACAGTTGGTTCGTCGCCACCTCGCTGGACTTGATGTACCCGATCCTGGCGTCGTTCGTGCTGCCGTTGTTCTTTTTCCTGTCAGGGGTGTTCTTCAAGCCCGAGCAACCGTTCGTGGAGATGGCGGTGCGCAAGGCCGATGGCCTGCTCAAGCCGTTTTTTTTCACCATGCTGCTGTACGTGATCGTGCGTGACGTACTGCGGGGGCAACCGCTGCTGCCGGATATAGGCGGCGTGCTGTATGCCTCGGTGGACACTATCCCATGGCAAGCGCTGTGGTTCTTGCCGCACTTCTGGGTGGCGATTCTATTCAGCTGGCTGATGCTGCGGCTGATCCAGCGCTTGAAGCTGCCCCTGGTGGTCGCCTGCATGCTGATCGGTGTGCAACTGTTGCTAGGCATCTGGACGCTGCAATGGTTCTGGCAGATACCGGTGAGCGTCGGTGACCACACCTGGACGTTGCCCGGCCTGCCCTTCAGCCTCGACGTCACGCTGATCAGCAGCACCTACTTCATCTATGGCTACCTGCTGCGCGATTGGCTGCGCCGGCATGAAGGTTCGTTGCTGACCCTGTTGATCTCGGTGGTGCTGTTCGCCGCCGTGTTCATTTACAGCCACGACACCATGGACTTGGCCCAGCGACGCTACGACCACTGGCTGTGGACCAGCCTGCTGGCAGTGATCGGCGTGTACATTTGCTGGGCGCTGGCGCGAGTGTTGATGGTGTCGGCGCTGCTCACCCGAGTGATGACCTATATCGGCCAGTCCACCCTGATTCTGTTGATCTTCCATGGCGAAATCCAGCACAAGACGTTTGACCTGATGGAGCGCCTGGGCCTGCATCCGTTCATGGCGGCATGTGTAGGTTTGGTGGTGGCACTGTTGGTGCCGTTGCTGATAGGGGAAGTGATCAAGCGGGTGGCGTTCTTGCGGTTTTTCTATTTTCCGTTTCCGGTGCGCAAAGCGCCTAAACCGTAAAAGCACTACAGGACTAATGAGGAAGCGGGCTTGCTTGCCACAACAAGCCAGCTCCCACATGGGTCATGTAGTTCAATCATCAAGTTGCTGAGGCGCCGACTTGCTGACGGGTTTGCCAGGTTTGGCCCCCTTGGCCGGCGCAGCAGGTGCGGCAGGCTCAGGTTCTGCCACGGCAGCTGCCTCTTTTTCTGCCATCGGCATCTGGTCGATGGCGCTGAAGAACTCCTTCAGGTCGAGGCTGTCCGGCGGCACGGTTTTTTCGAGTTTCTTCTCGCCGTCCTTGCCGACCAGAATCACTTTGGTGCCGCTGCCGACGCCGAGCTTGAGGGCACGGATCAATGCGTTGGTTTCAGGCGGCGTGAGCTTTTTGCTGTCTTTGGGATCCTTGGCGAACTTCTCCCCTTCGGCACCAATGCTGCCGAACTTCACGGTGTAGAACACCATGCTGCGCTCTTCGAAGGCCTGCTTGGTGGCAGCCTCTTCCAGTTGTTTCTTCAGCGTTGCCAGTGTCGGGTTTCCAGCATCAAGCTCCACGACCACCAGGGGGCGCGTCTTGCCCAATTCCTGCTTGAGCGGATTATCATCAGCGGCCAACAAAGGCCCCGTAAAAGCCATCAAGGTAGCCAGGGTCAGCGACCGGATGAGCATGCGCACCTCCTTTGAATTCCATGCAGGGTTCTTGAGTTTCATGTCTGCGACAGCCAAATTCAAGGATGATTCCTACACCACTTTGAGAAGCGTAGGTCAGGAAGCCCGCTACGCAAGGGCTTGGACAGTGGCCTGGTCATTGTTTCTTCCGGTTACGAGACCTTCCACTGCGGCCAATGCCGGGCAAAAACAGGGGCCACGACAGGGTCAGCGTCTACCCGCTCCAGGCTCTGCGCAAAGCCCGGCGCCAGGTTGTCGAGCACATCACGCGCGTCGTCCCAACGCGACACCGCCGCCGCCATGATGCCCAGTGCATTCGGCGCGTTGCCCGGGGTAAACAGCTGGCCGGCAAACTGATCGGCAAACACGACCCAAGCCTGGTGCAGGTAGCGCCGTGTGCCGCTGACCAGTTGCGCTTGTTGCGCCTCATCGGCATTGCCCAACCAGCGTTGCGGGTAATCGATGATGCCGATCGCCGAATAGCAGTTGGCGGCGATATACAGCAAGCCGCGCAGGATCTGCGTACGATCGCCAGCCAGCAATTCGGCCTTGGGATACTCCAGGCCCAAGTGGATCAGGATCGCGGCGCTTTCGGTCAGTACCTGGCCATTTGGAGTGACCAGGGTGGGGATCTGC
Source organism: Pseudomonas sp. PA-1-3F (assembly GCF_021609665.1). NCBI lineage: Bacteria > Pseudomonadati > Pseudomonadota > Gammaproteobacteria > Pseudomonadales > Pseudomonadaceae > Pseudomonas > Pseudomonas sp. PA-1-3F. Next base: position 35,765 of record NZ_WJZD01000045.1, read on the forward strand.
TTGAGTGGATTGATACGTGCAAGCGCGTCGCTACCCTCGCCGTCCTGCCAGGAACTGGCCTGCACGCGATGCCACGGCACTGCGCAGCGCTGCAGGGCGATTTCGATCATGCAGGATCCGGATTCGTCGGTGCCATAAAGGGTGTACATGGGCGTTTCCTCCTGAGCGATGGGCAATATCGAGCCTGTGGTCGATTACCTAGAATAGCCCCATCTGCCCGCCTACCAGGGTACCGAAATCGTCATTCACGAACGGCAGGATTGCGTCAGCCACGGGCTGCAATTGGCGCGTGACGTAGTGGTCGTAATCGATGGGTGCCCGCCGCACTTCCAGCGGTTCCGGGCCGTTGACACTGATCACGTAGCTGATCCAGCCACCCCGCTGGTACTGGCGCGGGCGGCCCAGGCGGTCGTTGTACTCGTCTGCCAGGCGCGCGGCGCGTACGTGGGGCGGGACGTTGCGTTCGTAGTCGTGCAAGGGCCGGCGCAGGCGTTTGCGGTAGATCAACAACTCATCGAATTCGCCGCTCAAGGTACGCCGCACGTAATCGCGTATGTAGTCTTGATGGGGTTGTCGATGGAAGATGCGTTGGTAGAGTTCCTGCTGGAATTGCCGGGCCAGGGGCGACCAGTCGCTGCGCACGGTTTCCAGGCCTTTGTAGACCATTTCTTCGCTGCCATCTTCGCGCACGACCAGGCCGGCATAGCGCTTTTTGCTGCCCTCCTCGGCGCCACGAATGGTCGGCATCAGGAAGCGACTGAAGTGGGTTTCGTATTGCAGTTCCAAGGCGCTTTGCAGGCCGTACTCGTTGCTCAGGTGCGCGCGCCACCAGTCGTTGACGTGCTGCACCAGCGCCAGGCCGATGCGATTGGCGTCCTGCGCAGAGTGCGCGCTGCCCAGCCAGACGAAGGTGGAGTCGGTGTCGCCGTAAATCACCTCGTACCCTTGGGCCTCAACCAGTGCGCGGGTCTGGCGCATGATCTGATGCCCACGCAGGGTAATCGAGGACGCCAGCCGGGTGTCGAAGAACCGGCAGCCGCTGGAGCCGAGCACACCGTAGAAGGCGTTCATGATGATCTTCAGCGCCTGGGATAACGGCGCGTTGCGCTCGCGTTTGGCCTCTTCGCGGCCTTCGGACACCCGCGTGACGATGGACGGCAGGCAATGCCGGGTGCGGGAGAAGCGCGCTCCGCGAAAGCCTTCCACCGAATCGCTGTCGTCGGGATGCTTGAGGCCTTCGATCAAGCCCACCGGGTCGATGAGGAAGCTGCGGATGATCGACGGGTAAAGGCTTTTGTAGTCCAGCACCAGCACCGACTCATAGAGGCCTGGACGCGAGTCCATGACAAAACCGCCGGGGCTGGCTTGGGGCGGTTTGTCGCCCAGGTTCGGTGCTACAAAACCCTGGCGGTGCATCAACGGCATGTACAGGTGGGTGAAGGCGGCCACGGAGCCGCCGTTACGGTCGGCCGGCAACCCGGTGACGCTGGCACGTTCCAGCAGGAACTTGAGCAGCTCGGTCTTCTCGAAAATCCGCGTGACCAGTTCGCAGTCCTTGAGGTTGTAGCGCGCGAGGGCAGGCTTGTCCTCGGCAAACATGCGGTTGATTTCGTCCATGCGCTGGTACGGCGTGGAGATGTCCTTGCCTTCGCCGAGCAGGGTTTGCGCAACGTTTTCCAGGCTGAAGGATTCAAAACTCCAAGTGGCCGAACGCAGCGCTTCGATACCGTCGATGATCAGTCTTCCTGCCGCCGCCGCAAAGTAGTGATTGCGGCTGCCGTGTTCGCGCCAGGCCATGGCCTCACCGCCACGCCCGAGCAACAGCGGCACGTTCAGGCGCTGGGCGTGTTCGTGGAGTACGCGCAGGTCGAACTGCACCACGTTCCAGCCGATGATCGCGTCGGGGTCGAAAGTGGCCAGCCATTGGTTGAGGTGTTCGAGCAGTTGAGCGCGGGTGTCGCAATAGTCGAGCTTGAAATCCACGGCGTCGGTTTTGTTCGGCGGGCCCAGCATGTACACCTGGCGTTCGCCACAGCCTTCGAGAGCGATGGAGTAGAGATCGCCCTGGGCGGTGGTCTCGATGTCCAGGGACACCAGCTTCAAGGGAGGACGGTAGTCGGGGGCAGGCTTCATTTGCGCGTCGAGCAAGGTGCCGCTTGCATCAGCGGTGCCACCGAACCAGACGGGAGCGGTGATAAAACGCTCCATCATGTAGCGCTCCGGAGGGCGCACGTCACCTTCGTAGACATCGACCCCGGCAGCACGCAGGCGCTTCTCGATATCCATCAACTGGCGGTGCTGGCGCGCATAGAGGCCCAGAACCGGGCGGTGATGAAAGTCGCATAGCTGCAAGGGGCGCAACTCGAGATCGCGCTCCCCCTTGAGCAGCCAATCGAGTGGCTTGCGATGGGCCTCTGGGATGAAAACCACCGAGGTCTGCACGGGTAGGCGAATGCACCTTGGCCCTTGGTCGGTGGCTAGCCAGAAGCTGACCTCCGTACCCGCCGGGGTATCGCGCCAATGCCGGGTCAGGACAAAACCCTGCTGTAGATCCACCGTACCGCACCTCAGGAATCGCTTTCAGGGCGTGATTCTACTCGGCATCCGTGCAAACGCCACCACCGACCGCTGTGTACATGAAGGCCAGCAAATCAAGAAAAGGCATCGAGCTGAACGTGCTTTGTGAGCCCGTCAGCAGCCTGTCTGCCTAGGGGAGTGAAGACTGCCCTCCGGTGTGCGCCATCACCTTGTTGGGGGCTTGCTCAGATAATTTTCGATATTGCCCATTTGCTCATCCCAGCCACGGGAGTTCATCTTGAAGGCTTTCTGACGCCGCGCTTCGGGCACCTTGTCAAAACCGGACTCAACGACCCGCAACAGAATGCCTGGAGCGCGATCTTCAATCGTGAACTCCACCAGCGTCGGCGCCTCTTTGTCGTAGTCGACGCCCTCTTCCACTGCAAAAGGATGCCACCAGAAGGAAAACAGCGTTTGAGGCAGGATACGTTCGATCCGGGCCTTCCATACGACATGTTCATAACCTGGATAGGTAATCGGCGCTTCGATGGTTTCCCCAGCCACAAAAGTTTTACCCTTAAGCGCGATACCGAACCAGTGTCCAAATTGCTCGGCCTGCGTGAGAGCCTCCCAGACCTGTTTACGTGACGCATTGAGCAGGACTTTACGTTCGATGCGATCTAATACGTGCATAAGTCACCTCCTTCATTGAACAGTAGGCGACATCAATCAATGCGCAACCTTGCGTTGTGCGCGATGATGATGACCCCCTCCTTGCCTGGCCATAGGTTATGACTGACCCACTGAATGGAAGTTGCTTGTGCAAAGGCGTGCGCTACCAAGTGGACAGCCTGGACATGCCCATCAGCCACTGCCACTGCGCAAGCTGCCGCAAGGCACACGCGGCAGCATTTGTTGCCACGGCCGGGGTGATGCGTGAGCATTTTCGCTGGACGCAGGGTGAAGAGCTGCTGTCGTCATTTGAATCTTCACCGAGCAAATTCAGACATTTCTGCTCGCGCTGCGGCTCACATCTGATCGCTGAACGTGGGCATCAGCCTCACGTGATCGTGCGGGTGGCGACGCTGGATGATGATCCGGGCGTCAGGCCCACCTCGCATATCTGGACGGCCCATGAAGTACCGTGGCTGGCCTATGACGGCGTAGCACGCTGGGATGAGTGGGAGGTTTGAGTCAAACCCTTGGATCGCCGGGCGCCTTGGTCGGCGCTGCATATTGCGGCTTGAGATGGCCTTCCTGGTCGAGCAGCCAGGCATCCATGATCTGTCGCACCACAGGCCCGGCTACACGGCCGCCGGCCTCACCGTTTTCGATCATGACTGAAATCACGATTTTCGGATGTTCGGCCGGCGCGAAACCGACGAACAAGGCGTTATCGCGATGCCGCTCCAACGTCTTGTTACGGTTGTAGCGCTCACCCTGCTTGATCGCCACCACCTGGGCGGTACCACTCTTGCCGGCGATGCGGTATTGCGCGCCTTGCGCTGCCGCTCGGGCGATACCGCGGGGATCGTGCATCACCAATTGCATGCCATGGTTGACCTGTTCCCAGTCACGCGGGTCCTTGAGGATCACGTTGGGCATTGGGTGCTCATCCACCGGTGGCACACCATTGATTGTCTTGGCCAGGTGCGGTCGGTTCCATACGCCTTTGTTGGCGATCAATGCAGTGGCCTGGGCCAATTGCAGAGGTGTTACTTGCATGTAGCCTTGACCAATGCCGAGGATCACGGTTTCGCCTGGGAACCACGGCTGGCGTCGGGTTGCACGCTTCCAGGCCTGGGATGGCATTAAGCCGGCAGACTCTTCGAACATATCCAGGGACACTTTCTGACCCAGGCCGAACTCGGCCAGATAGTCGTGCAGGCGATCGATCCCGAGTTTATGGGCCAGATCGTAGAAGTAAGTGTCGTTGGAACGCATGATGGCCGCGTCCATGTCCACCCAGCCGTCACCACTGTGGTTCCAGTTGCGGTATTTATGGTCAAAGTCTGGCAACTGATAGTAACCCGGGTCGAACACTCGGGTTTGTGGAGTAACAACGCCACTGTCGAGACCGGCGATGGCCACTTCCGGCTTGATGGTTGAGCCCGGCGCATAGAGCCCGCGTAGCACGCGGTTGAACAGCGGGCGGTCAATGGAGTCGTGCAGCGCAGCGTACTCCTTGAAGCTAATGCCTGTGACAAACAGGTTCGGATCGAAACTCGGTTTACTGACCATAGCCAGTACTTCACCGGTCTGCGGGTCCAGGGCGACCACCGAACCACGACGGTCACCCAAGGCCTCTTCGGCAGCTTCCTGTAGCTTGACGTCGAGGCTCAGGACGATGTTTTTGCCAGGGATCGGATCGGTGTGCTTGAGCACGCGCAGCACACGGCCCTGTGCGTTGGTCTCTACCTCTTCATAACCGACATGGCCATGCAGTTCAGACTCGTAAAAACGCTCGATTCCGGTTTTGCCGATAGATTGGGTACCGCGGTACTCCACCGAATCAAGGGTCTTGGATTCCTTTTCGTTAATACGACCGACGTAGCCAATGGAATGGGCGAAGTGCGCGCCCAGGGGGTAGTGGCGAACGAATTGTGGTTCCACGTCCACCCCAGGTAGACGGAACTCGTTGACGGCCAAAACGGCGATCTGCTCTTCGGTCAACTCGTAGAACAACGTGACGGGAACAAACGGGTGGCGGGCCTGCTTGAGCGCCTTATCAAACACCGCACGGTCTTCGGCTGGCAGATGCAGCAGATTGACGATTTCGTCCAGTTCACCCTTGAGGTCGGCTGTGCGCTCACGGGTGATGGTCAAGTTGTAACTCGGGCGGTTGTCGGCCAGGACTACACCATTACGGTCATAGATCAAGCCGCGAGTCGGTGTGATGGGCAGTACATGGACCCGGTTGTTTTCCGAAATTGTGGAGTGATAGTCGTACTGCACGACTTGCAAAAAATACATACGCCCCACCAAGGCGCACGTGATCCCAATTACCAGCAATGCGCAGGCAAACGAACGTTTGTTGACCAAACGGTTTTCTTTTTCGTGATCTTTGATAGGTATTGGTTCAGGCATTTCTACAGCATCTCGTTGGAAAAGGTCGACGCCGCATCCTGCGGATAAAGATCAATCCTTGTGAAAATGTGCTGCACCATAGCAAAAATGCAGAAACACTTTGTATCGAATTCCCTCAACGGCAGCTTATTTAATGTTGCTGAAAGCGCTGGAATTTTCGAGCGCCCAAAACAAAACCCCAACTGCTTTCGCAATTGGGGTTTCGGAATTTAATCTTGACGATGACCTACTCTCACATGGGGAAACCCCACACTACCATCGGCGATGCATCGTTTCACTG